>CAZSWL010000304.1:0-10082 GCA_964610725.1 uncultured Bauldia sp. | reverse complement strand
GTCGCCGACCGCATCTGGATGGCGCGTTTCACCGGCTCGGCGGTGCCGGCGAGCAAGCTCGACGCCATCCTCTACGACCAGCGTCCCGCGCTCGCCGCCGCAAGGCGCGAGGAGGACGAGCGCATCATCGCCTACGTCGAGGCGCTCGACGAGAGCGAGTTCGACGGCATCATCAGCTATCGCACGATCAGCAATCCCGTCGCCGTGCGCCAGCCGCTGGCGCCGGCGCTCGCCCATTTCTTCAACCACCAGACCCATCACCGCGGCCAGGCGCACGCCCTCATCACCATGGGCGGCGGTCGTGATGCGGCGCCGTCGCTCGATCTCATCCTGTTCCAGCGCGAAACGGGGATCGGACTGGGCTAGGCGGTGGCAGGCCGCGCCGCCGCGCCGGGCGGATCGCATACGCCTGTCGCCGTGTTCAGCCGGCCGGCGCCTTGTGGATGGGATCGACCCAGGCGACCGCTTCCGGCTTCTCCACCGCTTCGATGTCGAGGTTGACGACCACGGCCTCGTTGTCGGAGCGCACCAGCACGCATTCGAGCGGCTCGTCGGTCGAGGCGTTGATCTCCTGGTGCGGCACGTACGGCGGCACAAAGATGAAATCCCCGGGCCCGGCCTCGGCGACATACTCCAGCTTGTCGCCCCAGCGCATGCGCGCGCGCCCCTTGACCACGTAGATGACGCTCTCCAGCGCGCCGTGGTGATGGGCGCCGGTTTTGGCGTGCGGCTGGATCCTGACGGTGCCGGCCCAGATCTTCTGGGCGCCGACGCGGGCGAGATTGATCGCCGCCTCGCGATGCATGCCCGGCGTCTGGGCGGTGTTGGGGTCGAGTTGATCGCCCGGGATCACCTTGACGCCGTGAACCTTCCAGTCGATCGGGGCAGATTTCGTCATGGTCGGCATCCTCCCTGAGGCATGGCCAGCATTCTGCTATCCTCGCCCGGGGCGCCAGATGAGGTAGCACACATGCCCTCGATACCGAAGTCCGGTCTGGTGGCCGCGGCGGCCCTGTGCACCGGACTGGCGACCGCGGCTCCGGCTTGCGCGGCGAGCTTCGATTGCGCCAACGCGACGGCGCCCGACGAACGGGCGATCTGCGCCAGCCGTGCGCTCTCCGACCTCGACGTGGAGATGGCGACCCTCTACCGGGTGCGACTGGAGATCCCCATGCTGATGGGCGCACGCGGTGCGGCGCGGGACGAGCAGATGGCGTGGCTCGCCCGCCGTGCCGCCTGCGGCGCCGACGTCGCCTGCCTGAGGCAGAGCTACCGGCGGCGCATCGCCCAACTGGACCGGATCATCGCCAGCGCCATGCAGGACTACTGCACCCGCATCGGCATCTGCGGCTGAGTGCGCTCGCTACGGCAGCGTGCAGCTGACGATGTAGCAGGTGCGCGGTGCCACGCTGTCTGCCCGGCAGCGGGCGAGCGCGCGCGCCCTGACATTGGCCTTGACGACGCCGTTGGCGACGTAGATGGCGCCGCGGGCGTTGCTCGCCTTGCAGGTCCACACCGCCGCCGACGCCGCCGACGCGATCATGCCGGCGCACAGTGCCACCGCCAGGGTGAACGTCAGACGCTTCATCGCAGGATCCCCCGTCTCGTATCCGCCCCGCCATTATACAACCGCCCCGTGGCGCGCCAACATAATTGCGCCGCACGATGGCGCGCTCGCCGCTTGCCGCCGCCGCGACGACTTCGTAAGAACGGTCGATGTGCGGTATCGCCGGTGCGATCGATCTGACAGGCCGGCGGCCGTTTCCGCCGGCGCGCGTACAGGCGATGACGCAGGCGCTGGCGCACCGCGGCCCCGACGACGACCAGGCGCACCTCGAACCCGGGCTGGCGATGGGTGCGCGACGGCTCGCGTTCATCGACGTCGCCCATGGCCGCCAGCCGATGGCCAACGAAACCGGCACCGTGTGGGTGGCCCAGGAAGGCGAGCTTTACGAATACCCCGAGCTGCGCGGCGAGCTTGTCGCCCGCGGCCACGTGCTGCGGACGGCGTGCGATACCGAGGCCTGGGTCCACCTCTACGAGGATATCGGCGCCGACGTGTTCCGACGGGCGCGCGGACAGTTCGCCGTGTCGCTGTGGGACTGGAAGTCGCGCAGCCTCTACCTCGCCCGCGACCGGGCCGGCATCGCGCCGTTGTTCTACGCCGAGGCCGACGGCTGGCTGCTGTGGGCCTCCGAGATCAAGGGGCTGCTGGCATCGGGACTGGTCAGGCCGGTCGCCGACCGCCGCGGGCTCGATTTCTTCTTCAATTTCTTCGCGATCAGCGGCGAGCGGACCTGTTTCGAGGGCGTCCGCCAGCTCCTGCCCGGCCACTATCTCAAGGTCTGCAACGGGGCGGTCACGCTCCACCGCTACGCCGACATCGAGTATCCCGACGCCGGCGAGGAACGCCACGACCTTTCCGCCGAGGCCGCGGCCGAGGAACTCGAGGCGCTGCTGCGCGAGGCCTGCCGCCGGCGGCTGGTGGGCGAGGCCGAGGTGGGCTGCTACCTCAGCGGCGGTCTCGACTCGACCACCATCCTGACGCTCGCCTCCGCCGAGCACGGCGCGCCGTTGCACGCCTTCACCGTCAGCCTCGATCGCTCGGGCCCGGCCGACGAAGGCGACAAGGCGCGCCAATCGGCCGCGGCGATCGGCTCCAGGCTCAGCACGGTGCGCATGAACGCGGCCGACATCTGCGATGCCTTCCCCGAAATGATCGTCGCCGCCGAATCGCCGGTGCTCGACACCTCGGCCGGGTGCATGATCCGTCTCGCCCAGCGGGTGCGTCCGGCCGGTTGCAAGACGGTGCTGACCGGCGAGGGTGCCGACGAGGCGCTCGCCGGATACGTCTGGTTCAAGCTTGCCCTGGGTGGCCGGCTGCCGAGCGGGCCGGTCCACCGCGCGGTCCGTCGCCTGCTGTTCGGCCTCGCCGGCGGCGGCCGGCTGCCGCCGTTCGAGGCCGTCGCCGGCACCCGACCGGCCCAGCAGATCACCTACGAAATGATGGCCCACGGCCGCAACCGCCTCTACTCGGGCGCCATGTGGCACGCCCTCGACGGCTACTCGCCCTACGACGAGCTCGGTCTCGACGGCGAACGCATGCGCCGCTGGCACCCGCTCAATCGTTCGCTCTACGTCGCCAACAAGGTGATGCTGGCGGGCATGCTGCTGGCCGCCAAGGGCGACCGGGCGATCCGCAACGCCAGCATCGAGGGCCGCTTTCCGTTCCTCGACGAACGGGTGGTCGATTTCTGCGCGTCGCTGCCGCCCGAGTTCAAGCTGCGCGGCCTGACCGACAAGTGGCTGCTGCGCCAGGTCGCCCGCAGGGCCCTGCCGACGGCGATCGCCCGGCGCAGCAAGACCATGTTCCGCGCCAACCTGTTTTCGCTGTTTGTGCGCGAGGATCGCCCGGGCTGGGTCGATCAGCTGCTGAGCGCCGAGGCGATCGCCGCGACCGGCTACTTCGATCACGCCGCCGTGGCGTGGGCGCGCAACGTGGTGGCGTCGCCATGGCGCAATCCCTTCCAGCGGCTGGTGTTCGACATGGGGCTGACCGGGGTGATCACCACCCAGCTCTGGCACCACACCTTTCTCGGCGGCGGTCTCGCCGACCTGCCGCGGTGGCAGGCGCCGGCGATCGCCGAGCCGACGGCGGCGGCCTCGTGACGGCGTGCTAACCGCGCCGGCTGGTGGGCTGGTCCTTGCGCTTGGGCGATGGCGGCGCGGAGGGCTTGCGGTCCTTGCGGCCGAAAAACGCCTCGACCACGGCGCGCTCGTGCTGGGTGAAGGCGGGCGGAAAGCGGGTGGTGCGGTAGATGGCGCCGGCCGGTACGCCGTAGTAGTTCTTCGAGCCGAACAGAGAAAACATTGCTCCTCACCGAACGTAGAAGAGCAATCTAAACTTCAACAGCCTATAGAATAGTTAAAGTCGTCGCAGCATCCTGTTAAGCATAACCTGCCGTCGCGGCGTCGCGGCGAACGCATCCGCGGCGGCCGCGGCCGCGGCCCGAGTACACGCGAAATCTAGCCCGCCGGCGCTCACCACTGTGGCTCAGCCGAGATGCTCGTCGAAAAAGGCGACGATGCGCCGCCGTGCGTCGGCGGTCGATGGTGCGTGATGGACGGCGCCACCGACGACGAAACTCAGCAGGCCCACCACCACCGGGATCGGTTCGCCGGCGTGGTTGTTCATGAAGGCATGGCCGGCGTCCCGGTATTCCTTGACGTCATGGGGAACGCCGGCCGTCGACAGGAGCCGTTCCAGCCGCGCCGCGGCGCCGCGGAGGCTGCGATCCCGCGCCCCGTAGCTCGCCACGATCGGACAGGCGGTCGCCAGCAGCGTCCCGGCGTCGGCCGGGAGCCGACCGTAGTTCACGCTCGCTGCGGAAAAGCCGTAGCGCCTCGGCGCAAGCACGATGGCGAAGCCGCCGCCGAGACAGAAACCGATCACCCCCACCTTGCCCGTGCAGTCCGCCCGTCCGGCGAGATCGGCGCGGGCCGCCTCGATCTCGTCGAAGGCGCGGCCGCGGCGGCGGACGATGTCGCCCATCACCGCCAGCAGACAGCGAAAGCGCCCGCCCCACGAATACAGGTCCGGCCCCAGCGCAAGGTAGCCGGAGCCGGCAAGCCAGTCGGCCTGGTTGCGCAGATCCCGGGTCATGCCGAGGGCGTCATGGATGACGACCACGCCCGGCCACGGGCCGGCGCCCCCGGGCCGCGCCAGCCACGCCGGCAACGGGCCGCGCGGGGTCGGGATGGTCGTCTCACTCATGGCACGATCGTTTTGGGGTGATATGGCCCAATGTACGCCGGCGAGCCTCGCGGCGAGTTTTGCGCAGGCGGTCGCCGAAGGTTTTCCGCCGAAATCACTGTCGGGGCCCGGTCCGGCCGGGCGTTCGCCGGCCGGCAGCCGATGCCGCCGCGTTGCCTTACGCGATCTTTACGTCCGTGCCGGCAATTGCGCATAGCTCCCTTATGCCGTCCGTCGCCATGTGATCCGCTCCCTGAACGGAGTGTGTGGCCATCCGCGTCCTACCTGGCAGCCATGCCAACGGCCCGCCGTTGGCAAGAACGGCCCTACCCGTCGTCGCGCCCCCGCCGATGGCGGTCGGCACGCCGCTCGCTTTTGTCGTCTTTGTCGATGGGTTCCTCCTGTTGATGCTCGCCGCTGCCATGGCGGTCCCGATGATCGTCGATGCCGCTTCCGGCAGCCGCGATTGGCGGAGCTTCGCGATCGCGGCGGCGATAACCGCTTACGTCGGCGGCATGATGACCCTGTCGTCACGCGGGCGTGGGGGCCAGCTCGACCGGCGCACCGGCTACATGCTGACCGTATCGAGCTGGCTGGCGGTTGCGGTGTTCGCGTCACTGCCGTTCATCCTTTCCCCGCTCGCCGCCACCGTCACCGACGCTTTCTTCGAAACCATGTCGGGCCTGACCACCACCGGTTCGACCGTGTTCGTCGGCCTCGATCACTTCCCGCCTGGCCTCCTTCTGTGGCGCTCGATGCTGCAGTGGTTCGGCGGCGCCGGCATCGTCGTTACCGCGATCGTGCTCCTGCCCAGGCTGAGCGTCGGCGGCATGCAGCTCTTTCGCGCCGAATCCTCCGACATCTCGGACAAGCCGGTGGCGCGGCTGTATCAGCTCGCCCGCCTCACCTTGACCACGTACGTCGCGCTGTCGGTCGCCTGCACGATCGCCTACGGACTCGCCGGCATGAACGCGTTCGACGCCGTCAACCACGCCATGACTACTATCTCGACCGGCGGCTATTCAACCAAGGACGCCTCGATCGGCTACTACAACTCAGTCTCGATCGAGATCGTCGGCATCGTGTTCATGATCGCCGGCGCGTTGCCGCTGGTGTGGTGGGCGCGGCTGGCCGACCAGCGGGCGCGGGCATTCACCCAGGAGCGTCAGGTGCCCGCCTTCCTGGCGATTCTCGTCGCCGGCATCGTCATGGCGACGGCGTGGAACGTGATCGCCGGCCACATGACCTTTGAACACGCGCTGCGCCTGTCCGCATTCAACGTCACCTCGGTGCTCACCGACACCGGATACGCCACGACGGACTATTCCGCCTGGGGCAGCTTCGCGGTCGGCCTGTTTTTCATCCTGCTGCTGGTCGGCGGCTGCGCCGGCTCGACGGCCGGCGGGATCAAGGTGTTTCGCTGGCAGATCCTGCTCGCCGGCGTCGGCGGCCATCTCAAGCGCATGCTCTCGCCGCACCGCGTTCTGACCACCCGCTACGGCAATCGCGTGGTCGACGATGCCATGATCGGCGCGGTGCGTAATTTCTTCTTCATGTATCTGCTGACCTTCCTGGTACTGTCGCTCGGCGTGATGACCACCGGCCTCGATTTCGTGTCGAGTACCAGCGCCGTCGCCGAGGCGATGGCCAACGCCGGCCCGGGTCTTGGTCCGCTCGTCGGTCCGGCGGCCAACTTCGCCGCTCTTGCAACCCCGGCCAAGTGGCTGCTGGCCCTCGCCATGCTGCTCGGCCGGCTGGAACTGTCGACTGTTTATGTCATGCTGCTTTCGGCCTATTGGCTTGCCTGATCCTCTGTCCGCTGCGCTGGCTATGGGCGGGTACGGGAGGGACTGTGGTCGCCATGGCGGAAACCCGCCGCCCCCGCTTGCCGCTTGCGCCCGCTACGCGCTCCTACGCGGGAGCTATAGCCACGGTCGCCGCAGCGGGCGCCATCGCCTTCGCGATCAAGGCTTTTTTTCCGGTCGAAAGCCTGTCGCTGGTCTTTCTGGTGGCGGTGTTGCTGGCGGCACGCTGGTGGGGCCGCTGGCCGTCGCTTTTCGCCAGCGTGCTGAGCTTTCTTGCCTACGACGTCTTCTTCACCGAGCCCTACTTCAGGCTCGAGATCGCCGACAAGGGTCTCGGCCTGACGCTGCTCCTGTTCCTGCTGATCGCCGTCCTCATGGGTGACCTTGCCGCACGCCTCAGCGCCCGCGTCGAGGCCGAGCGCACGCTTGCCGCCCAGCAGGTCCGCCTCGCCGCCGGTATGGAGGAGGCCCGCATGGTGGCCGAGCGCGAGCGGCTGCGGGCGGCGTTGTTGTCGTCGGTCAGCCACGACCTCAGAACGCCGCTCGTCTCCATCATCGGAGCGGCGACCAGCCTTTTGGAGGCACCCGACGCGATCGGCGCCGACGACCGGCGCGCGCTCATCGAGACGATCCGCGACGAAGGCGAGCGTCTCAACCGCTACGTCCAGAACTTGCTCGACATGACCCGCATCAGCCGGGGGCCGCTGCCACTCAATCGCGAATGGATCGACGTGCGCGAGCTGATCGGCGGCGCGCTGCGCCAGCTGCGCCGTGAGCTTATGGGCCACCGGCTCAAGATCTCCGTGCCGGCCGGGTTGCCACCCGTCCAGGGCGACGTCCTCCTCCTCGAGCAGGCCCTGGTCAACGTGCTCGACAACGCTGGCAAGTACGCGCCGAGAGGCAGCGAGATCACGGTGGCGGCGGCGAGCGACAACGCCAGGCTGCGCCTCAGCGTGTCCGACCTCGGGTCGGGCATCGCCCCGGCCGATCGCGAGCGCGTCTTCGACATGTTCTACCGGGTCGACGCCGGCGACCGCCACAGCGGAGGCACCGGGCTCGGCCTCGCCATCGCCCGCGGCATCGTCACCGCGCACGACGGCATCATCCGGGCGCTGCCGGCAAGTCCGGCGGGCCGCGGCACGCTGATTGAGATCGACCTTCCGCTGTCCGCCGCCGCGGCGCCGCCGTCGGTGGAGCACGACGAACCGATGGCCGGAGCCAAGTGAGCGCCGGACGCATCCTCGTCGTCGACGATGAAGCGCAGATCCGCAAGTTCCTGCGCATCGCACTCGAAGCCCACGGCCTCGCCGTCGACGAGGCGGCGACCGCCGCCGAGGGCATCGCCAGGTGCGCGAGCGAACAGCCCGACCTCGTCATCCTCGATCTCGGCCTGCCCGACCAGGACGGCAAGGCGGTAGTCGCGCGCATCCGCGAGTGGTCGGCGGTGCCGATCCTGGTCCTGTCGGTGCGCCAAGCCGAGGCCGAGAAGGTGAGCGCGCTCGACGCCGGAGCCAACGACTACGTGGTCAAGCCGTTCGGTATGGCGGAGCTGCTCGCCCGAGTGCGGGCGCTGCTGCGCACGACCGGCGGCAGCGAGGCGGCTGCTGAGATTGCCGTCGGCGAGCTGACGGTCGACTTCGCGCGCCACGAAGTCCGTCTCGCCGGCGAACCGGTCAAGCTCACGCGCCGCGAGTTCGACCTCCTCGGCATGCTTGCCCGCCACGCCGGCCGCATCGTCACCCACCGCCAGCTGCTGCGCGAGATCTGGGGCAAGGCGCATGAAAACGACACCCAGTACCTGCGTGTCTTTGTCAGCCAGTTGCGTCACAAGCTCGGCGACGATCCCGCCGACCCGAAATACATCCTCAACGAGCCCGGCGTCGGCTATCGCATGATCGACCGGATGCCGCCGGGCGGCGAGCGACCGTCGGGCCGTTAGCGTGACAGCCGGCGCGTCGCGCCGCTCACGGGAAGGCCTTCATCTGGAAGGCGGTGCGCTCGACCTTGTTCTTGACCGGCGGGATGGTGCGAACGAAGGCGATCACCGCATCGATGTCGTCGGCGGTCATGTTCTTGAACCAGGGGAACGGCATCGGCGGCGACAGGTGTCCGCCGGTGGGGGTGATCCCTTCGGTCAATGCCTTCCTGATGTCGTCATCGCTCCACTTGCCGATGCCGGTCTCCGGGTCCGACGTGATGTTGGCGGTGCGCGCGGTCATTCCGGGCGCGAGCGTGATCTCCATGCCGCCGGCGCCGAGCTTGCTCATGTCGGGCTGGCCGTTGGGGCCGAGCGGGGTGTGGCACTCGAAGCAGTGCGCCAGCGCCGTCACGATGTATCGGCCGTAGGCGACCTTGTCGGTCGTGGGCGGCGCCGGCAGGCCCTTGGCGGGCGGCATCGCCTGCTGCGGGATGTTCCACTTGTCCTCCGCCTCCGGCACCTCGTGGTGGATCGGCTTGACGGTCCGCAGGTAGGCCACCACCGCCTTCACGTCGGCGTCGGACATGTTGTTGTAGGTCGGCACCGGCATGGGCGGGAAGATGATCTTGCCCTGGTCGTCCACCCCCTCGCGGATCGCGCGGGCGATCTGTTCGTCGCTCCAGCTGCCGATGCCGGTCTCCTTATCCGGCGTGATGTTGGCCGAGTAGACGGTGAACGCCGGATCGACCAGCTTGAAGCCGCCGGCGAGGTCCATGCCGGGCAGCAGCGAGAAATCGGGCGCGCGCGGCGTGTGGCAGTTGGCGCAGGCCATCGGACCGTTGACGAGATAGGCTCCGCGTTTGACCAACGCGGCCTGATCCTGGGCCGATGCCGACAAGGTCATGGTCAGGCTGAACAGCGCGGCTGCAACCGCGGCGAACCCCGATATTTTCATGGATTTCTCCTCCCCAAGCTGCGCGATGATAGCACCGGCCAAACCGGTTGGGCAGCAGCGCGTTGTCCCGGTTCGGCGGGTCAGCCCGCCCTCTCCCCTGGTGGGAGAGGGCTTGGCGCCTGCGGAGCCATCTGGCCGGACAGGGAATGAACGATGGCGAGGCTAGGCGCGAACGGGCCACGCAGAAAGCGACAACAACCATGAAGCAGCGCAACAGCGTCGCGAACGAACGAAAAGGCGAAGCCTCTCCCTCCCGGCTGATCGACGCCAGAATCGCGGCGCTGGGCGATTGGCGGGGCGATGCGCTCGCCCGCCTCCGGCGCCTCATCAAGGAGGCCGACCCGGACGTCGTCGAGGCGGTGAAATGGCGAAAGCCTTCCAACCCGATGGGGGTGCCGGTGTGGCAGCACGCCGGCAACATCTGCACCGGCGAGACCTACAAGGACAAGGTGAAGCTGACCTTCGCCAGGGGCGCCGCGCTCGAGGACCCTTCACGCCTCTTCAATTCCAGCCTCGACGGCAACGTCAGACGCGCCATCGATTTCCACGCGGGCGACAACATCAACGAGAAGGCGTTCAAGGCGCTCATCCGCGCCGCCGTGGCATTGAACACGTCCGCCGCCGCGCGCTGACGCCGCCTCACTCCGCCGT
>CAZSWL010000303.1:0-3113 GCA_964610725.1 uncultured Bauldia sp. | reverse complement strand
TGTTCATTGCCGACGAGCCCACCACCGCGCTCGACGTGACCGTGCAGGCGCAGATCCTCAAGCTCGTCGCCGACCTGCAGAAGCAGACCGGCATGGCGATGCTGTTCATCACCCACGACCTCGGCATCGTCAGGCGGCTGGCGCGGAAGGTGTGCGTGATGACGGGCGGCCACATCGTCGAGCAGGGGCCGACCGAGGCGATCTTCGAGCGGCCGCAGCACGCCTACACCAAACATCTGCTGGCGGCCGAGCCCAAGGGCGACCCGCCCAGATCCGAGGCGAGCGCGCCAGTGGTGATGAGGGCGGACGACCTCAAGGTATGGTTTCCCGTGCGCCGCGGGCTGTTCCGGCGCACCGTCGGTCACATCAAGGCGGTCGACGGGATCGATGTGACCGTGCGCGAGGGCCAGACGCTCGGCGTCGTCGGCGAGTCGGGCTCGGGCAAGACCACCCTCGGCCTCGCCGTCATGCGGCTGATCTCGTCCGAGGGGACGATCGTCTTCCTCGGGCAGCCGATCCAGGGCAACACCTTCAAGCAGATGCTGCCGCTGAGAAGCCGCATGCAGATCGTGTTTCAGGACCCCTACGGCTCGCTGTCGCCGCGCATGTCGGTGGGCGACATCGTCGGCGAAGGACTGAAGATTCACGCGCGCGATCTCAGCGCCGCCGAGCGCGACCGCAAGGTGGCGCAGGCGCTGGAGGAGGTCGGCCTCGATCCGGCGACGCGCGGGCGCTATCCGCACGAGTTCTCCGGCGGCCAGCGCCAGCGCATCGCGGTCGCCCGCGCCATGGTGCTGGAGCCGAAGTTCGTCATGCTCGACGAGCCGACCTCGGCCCTCGACATGAGCGTGCAGGCGCAGGTGGTCGACCTGCTGCGCGAGCTGCAGCGCCGCCACGATCTCGCCTACCTGTTTATCAGCCACGACCTCAAGGTGGTGCGGGCGCTCGCCAACGACATCGTCGTGATGCGCAACGGCAAGGTGGTCGAGCGCGGGCCGGCGGCGGCGATCTTCGAGCATCCGAGGACCGACTACACCCGCGCGCTGATGGCGGCGGCCTTCGACGTTACGGCGGCGCCGGAAGGCGTGGTGGCGGACTAGCGGGCCGCGGGGCGATGGCCAAGGGCGCGATCCTGATCGCCTCGGGTCCGTGGCCGCCGGAGCCGTGGGCGGCGCCGATCTGGGCGGCGGAGCCGGACCGGCCGGTGTTCATCTGGCCGGACCTCGCCGACGCGGCGGCCATCCGCTACGCGCTGGTGTGGCACCCGCCGCAAGGCGTGCTGGCGAAACTCCCCAACCTCGCGGTCATCTTCTCGCTCGGCGCCGGCGTCGACCATCTGGTCTTCCAGAAGGACCTGCCGCAGGTTCCCATCGTGCGGGTGGTCGCCGACGACCTCACCCGGCGGATGAGCGAGTGGGTGACGCTGCAGGTGCTCACCCATCACCGCCGGGCGCCCGCCTACGCCCGCCAGCAGGCGGCACGGACATGGAAGGAACTGAAGCAGCCGGCCGCCGCCGACGTGCGCGTCGGCATCATGGGCATGGGGGTGCTCGGCCGCGACGCCGCCGAGGTGCTCGTCCGCCTCGACTTCCGGGTCGCCGGCTGGAGCCTGCATCGGGCGAAGGTCGCCGGCGTCGAATCGTTCTTCGACGTGGTCGGGCTCGAGCCGTTCCTGAGGCGCACCGACATCCTCGTCTGCCTGCTGCCGCTCACCCGCCAGACCCGCGGCATCCTCGCCATGCCGCTGTTCGCCAAGCTCGCGCGCGACGGTCCGCTCGGCGGACCGGTGCTGATCAACGCCGGCCGCGGCGGTCTCCAGGTCGACGCCGACATCGTCAAGGCGCTTGCCGACGGCACGCTGGTCGGCGCCAGCCTCGACGTGTTCGAGCAGGAGCCGTTGCCGCCGTCGAGCCCGCTGTGGGTGGCGCCGAACGCGGTGATCACGCCGCACGCGGCGGCGGCGAGCGCGCCGGAGGCGCTGGTACCCGGCATCCTCGCCCGGATCGCGGACTACGAAGCCGGCAAGCCGCTCACGAACCTCATCGACCGCGCCAGCATGTATTGACTCACAGCCGCCTGACCGCGGCCGGAGGGCCGACCGTTCCGGCGATGCGGTCGAGCGCCTCGGCGAGCGGCTCGATGACCACCGTCATGTGGTGGCCGGAGGCGTGGACCATGTATTCGCCGTCGATCATGATGGCGACGTGATCCGTCCAGAAGACCAGGTCGCCACGATGGAGGGGCGCCTCGGTGCCGCCCGCCACCTCGCTCCCCAGCATCGCCTGCTGCAGGTCGCTGTCGCGCGGGCAGGGCTTGCCGGCGGCCATCAGCGACAGTTGCACCAGCGCCGAGCAGTCGAGGCCGAGGCTGGTGCGGCCGCCCCACAGATAAGGGGTGTGGAGGAAACGCTCGGCGACCGCGACGAAGTCGCCTTCGGGCGGAGTGTCGAGCGAAGCGAGATGAGCGGCGACGACGTGGCCGCCGCCTTCGCAAAGCGCGCCGTAAAGCGTGCCGCGGGTCTCGGAGCTGACCGAGAGGCAGACCGCGGCGCCGAAGGAGAGGCAGCCGAGCGCCGGCAGCTTCATGTCGGCGGCCGGATAGAGGAAAGTGCGCAGCGCCGTTACCCGGTGGGTGGGTTCCGGCGCCGTCTTGGCGAGCGCGTCGCTCGGCACGTAGCCGACGTAGCCGTCGGTCTCGAGCTGGCCCCACGACCAGCCCTCGCCGGTCGCCTCGAACACGGTGAAGACCTCGCCGCGCAACACCTCGCTTTCCAGTCGCGCGTCGGCGCGCGGGGTGTGCTTCAGCGGCGCGGCGTTGGTGGCGACCCGATGCGGCACGCCGACGACGAAGCGCACGGCCGCGACCTTGCCCTCAAGCCGCGCGTCGGCGAGGTCGGGGCGGAAGGCGTGGAGACGCGGATCGAGGTCGGTCATGGAACGACACTACCATGACTTCGGCGGCGCCCGCCGAATGGTGTCACGGCGGCAGCACCTTGTGGCGGGCAACGATCATGTCGCCGAGGCGCTCGACGGCCAGCGCTCCGTCGAGCGTGCGGTGGACGAGGACGTTGCGCCGGTCGCTCTCGTCGCGGCGGCGGCTGACCAGGCCGAGAC
>CAZSWL010000302.1:0-4151 GCA_964610725.1 uncultured Bauldia sp. | reverse complement strand
CGGCGGCGACGCCTTCGGCGCGCACTTTGGCGGCGCGGTCATGCCAGAACTGCGGTGGCGGCAGGTGAGGCGACGTCGCCAGCAGCGCGAGGCTCAGGACGCGATCCGGATGGGACGAGGCCAGGGCCTGGGCGGTCATGCCGCCGAGGGACAGGCCGACGACGTGCGCCCTGGCGATACCCAGCGCGTCGAGCACGCCGGCGAGGTCGGCGGCGAGGTCGTCGATGGTCGTCGGTTGGTCGAGGCTCGCCGAGCGGCCGTGGGCGCGGGTGTCGTAGCGCAGGCAGCGGTACGAATCGACCAGCGTCGCAATGACGTCGTCCCAAATCTCAAGCGTGCCGCTCAGCGAATTGGAGAAGGCGACCACCGGTGCGTCGTCGGGTCCGCTCAGCTCATAGAAGAGCTCGATGCCGTTCGCCATGATCTTCGGCATCAGCGCCTTCCTTTCGGCGCGACGGCGGCGGCGACCGGGCGCGCAGCGGCGAGGATGCGATCGGTGACGGCGGCAGCAGCAGCGACGGCCGGCTCGAGGTCGAAGGCGGCGGCGAGATCCTTGCGCAGGGCAGAGGGAATGGTGTCGTCATCGGCGAGCACGGCGACGAGCGGCTTGCCCTCGGCGCGAACAACGTCGGCGGCTCTTTCGACCACGCGGTGAGCGACGCCGCGACCGAGCTTCGGTGCGAGGCGGGCAGCCGCCTCGCCGGCGAACAGCAGGCCGCGGGTGAGATCGAGATTGGCGCGCATCTTCGCCTTGTCGACGACGAGGCCCTCGGCCAGATGGCGGGCCTCGCGGAGTGCGCCCGAGGCGAGGCCGAAGAGCTCGGGGAGGGCGTGCCACTCGGTGTGCCAGGCGCCGGCCGGCCGCTCGCCGGCGGCGGCCATGGCGTTGACCAGGGTGACGAGGTGACCGGAGGCGGCGGCGTGGGCGGCGAGGATGACGGTCGCCGACACCGGGTTGCGTTTGTGGGGCATGGCCGAGGAGCCGCCGCGGCCGGCCTGATGCGGCTCGGCAACCTCGCTGACTTCGGTCGCGGCGAGTGCGACGACATCGGCTGCCATCTTGGCGGCGGCGCCGATCAACGTCGCCAGCCAGCCACCGGTGTCGACCAGGCGGGCGCGGAGCGTGTGCCACGGCGCGGCAGGGGCGGCCAGGTCGAGAGCACCGGCAAACGATCGGCGGACCGCGTCGGCCTTGTCGCCGAGGCCGGCGAGGGTGCCGACCGGGCCGTCGAGAGCGGCGACGCACACGCGCTGTCTGATGCGGGGAAGATCGGCGGCGACGTCGGCAATGCCGGCCAGCCACAGTCCCGCGGTGTAGCCGAAGGTGACGGGTGCCGCGTGCTGGCCGTAGGTGCGGCCGACCTGCGGGGTGCGGCGATGGGCACGGGCAAGGCGGGCGAGGCCGGCGAGAGTGGCGGCGAGATCGGCCGCGACAAGGTCAAGGCCATCGCGCATCTGCAGCACCAGTGCGGTATCGAGGATGTCCTGGCTGGTGGCGCCGCGATGGACGGCGCCCGTCAGCTTCTGCGGCAGCCGCGCTTCCAGCGCCTTGACAAACGGTATCGACGGCAGCCCGGCCGTCGCGGTGGCGGCGCCGAGGGCGGCGAGGTCGAAGTCGTCGACGCCGAGGCGGCCGATCGCGGCGGCGAGCCCGCGCGGGGCAAGACCGTGGGCAGCCTCCGCACGCGCCAGCGCCGCCTCGACCTTGAGCATGGCGGCCAGGCGGGCGCGGTCGGAAAATACCGCCGTCATCGCGGCGGTGGCGAGCAGTGGGCCGGTCAGCTCGGAGTCAATGGCGGAGAACGTCATTCAAAGCTCCGGCTCGTTGAAGGGCAGGCCCACGTAGTTCTCGGCAAGGGCGGTCATGGCCGCCTCGGACCCGGTGACATAGTCGAGCTCCGCGGTCTGACGGTGCTTGTCGAAGGGCGAGTCGGCAGGGTTGAGGTGGAGCATGGTGGTCATCCACCAGGAGAAACGCTGCGCCTTCCACACGCGCCTGAGGCAACGCGCCGAATAACCGTCGAGCAGGCGTTGGTCGCCCGAACGATAGAAGGCGACCAGCGCTGCGGTGAGGTTGCGGATGTCGGCGACGGCGAGGTTCATCCCCTTGGCGCCGGTGGGCGGCACGATGTGAGCGCAATCGCCGGCGAGGAACAGGCGCCCGTGCTGCATCGGCTCGACGACGAAGCTGCGCATGGGGGTGATGCCCTTCTGCAGGATCGGCCCTTCCGGAATGCGGAAGCTGCCGTCGGCGAGGGCGGTGCGCGCCTGCAGTTGCGCCCAGATGCGGTCGTCCGGCCACTCGCCGATGTCCTCATCGGGCGCCACCTGCAAGTAGTAGCGCTGCAGCGTCGGCGAACGGGTCGACAGCAAGGCGAAGCCGTCGTCGGTATGGGTGTAGATCAACTCGTGCGAGGCCTGCGGCGACTCCGACAGGATGCCGAGCCAGGCAAAAGGGTAGTCGCGGTCGAAGGCGGTCAGCACGCCGTCGGGAAACGACAGGCGGCAGATGCCGTGAAAGCCGTCGCAGCCGGCAATGAAGTCGCATTCGATCTCAGAAGGTTGGCCGTCTTTCCTGAAGACAATTCGGGGCTTGTCGCCGTCGAAGTCCCTCACCGCAACGTCGCTCACCTCGAAATGGATCGTGCCGCCGACCGCGAACCGCGCGGCGATGATGTCCTTCACCACCTCCTGCTGGCCGTAGACGGTGATCCGCTTGCCGCCGGTCAGCGACGGGAAGTCGATGCGATGACCGCGGCGTTGGAAACGGATCTCGATGCCGTCGTGGAATTGCCCCTCGGCGTGCATGCGCGCGCCAAGGCCCGCCTCGTCAAGCATGTCGGCGGCGCCCTGCTCGAGGACGCCGGCGCGAATGCGGTTCTCGACGTAGTCACGGCTGCGGTCCTCGATCACGATCGAGTCAATTCCCGCTCGGGCAAGCAGGTGAGACAGCAACAGTCCGGCCGGACCGGCGCCGACGATTCCCACCTGGGTGCGTTCAGCCATCGTGGTTCCTAAAACGGGTATTGCATCGGCTCGGTCTGGACGGTGATCCACCTCATCTCGGTGAACTCGTCGATGGCTGCCTTGCCGCCGAAACGGCCGTAGCCGCTCGACTTGACGCCGCCGAAGGGCATCTGCGCCTCGTCGTGCACGGTCGGGCCGTTGATGTGACAGATGCCCGATTCGACCCGCCTGGCGACCTTGAGGGCACGGCCGATGTCCTTCGAATAAACAGCCGCCGAAAGGCCGTATTCGGTGTCGTTGGCGACGCGCACGGCCTCGTCGTCGCCGTCGACGTGGATGATCGAGACCACCGGCCCGAACGACTCCTGATGGTAAAGCTCCATCTGATCGGTGACGCCATCGACGATGGTGGCGTTCATGATGGCGTTGTCGCTGGGGCCGCCGCACAGGACCTTGGCGCCCTTGCCAACGGCGTCCCTGATCAGGTCTCCGACCCGGTGAGCCGCCTCGCTGGTAATGCAGGAGCCGAGCACGACGTGACCGCGGGGATCACCGGCCGGCAACGCCGAGGCCTTGGCGGCGAACTTGTCGAGGAAGGCGCCGGCGATCTTGTTGTCGAGAATGAGCTTCTCGGTCGACATGCAGATCTGGCCGGCATTGGCGAAGGCGCCGAAGGCGGCGGCGTTGACCGCCTCGTCGATGTCGGCGTCATCGAGCACGATCAGCGGCGCCTTGCCGCCGAGTTCGAGCAGCACCGGCTTCAGATAGCGCGCCGCAGTGCCGGCGATAATGCGGCCGACGCGGGTGGCGCCGGTGAAATTGATACGTCTCACCTTGGGATGGGCGATCAGCGACTCGACGATCCTGGCGGCGTCTTCCGGCGCGTTGGAGACGAGGTTGACGGTGCCCGCGGGCAGGCCTGCCGCGCGGAAGGCGTCGACGATGAGGGCGTGGGTGCGCGGGCACTTCTCCGACGCCTTGAAGACGATGGTATTGCCGCAGGCGAGCGGCGCCGCCAGCGCGCGCACGCCGAGGATGATCGGTGCGTTCCACGGCGCGATCGACAGGACCACGCCGGCCGGCACCCGGATCGCCATGGCGGTGGTGCCCGGCCGGTCGGAGGGGATGACCTCGCCGGTGATGTGGGTGGTCAGCGAGGCGGCCTCGCGGATCATGTCGGCGGC
>CAZSWL010000301.1:0-8975 GCA_964610725.1 uncultured Bauldia sp. | reverse complement strand
CCGGCTACCTCGCCGCCGGCATGAGCAAGACGGGCGTCATCGGCACCTTCGGCGGCATCAATATCGGCGGCCCGGTTACCGACTTCATGGACGGGTTCGTGTGGGGCGCCGACTACTACAACAAGCAGAAGGGCACGTCGGTCAAGGTGCTCGGCTGGGATCCCGCCAAGAAGGATGGCGTGTTCGTCGGCGACTTCAACTCGATCGACAAGGGCAAGGACATCGCCAAGAGCATGAATGACGAAGGCGCCGACATCATCCTGCCGGTGGCCGGCAAGGTCGGCCAGGGACCGGCGGCGCTGGCCATGGAGCTCGGCACCGACAAGCTCAAGATCATCGGCGTCGACACCGACCAGTACAACACCGATCCGGACCACAAGAGCGTCTTCCTGTCCTCGGTGCTGAAGCGCGTCGACTCCACCACGAAAACGGCCGTCACCGAGGCGTTCAACGGATCGTTCAAGGGCGGCGTCATCGTCGGCTCGCTGAACAGCGGCGGCGTCGATTTGGCTCCGTTCCACGATTTCGAGTCGGCGGTTCCCGACGACCTCAAGGCCGAGATCGACAAGATCAAGGCGGGGATCATCGACGGATCGATCAAGGTCGGGCCGACGATGTGATCGCAGCGCAGCGCTGCACCGACAAGCGGACCTGCCGCGCCCGGACCTGAGGGCGCGGCGGGCGCGATCGGCAAATCAAGGCCGCGGGGCGCGCGAGGCCGAAAGGGACGCGGGGGCGCTGAACTCTTGGACATCGAGCTACGCGGCATCACGAAGCGCTTCGGCAGTCTCGTCGCCAACGACGCCATCAATCTGAAAATCCGTGCCGGCGAAGTGCTCGGACTGCTCGGCGAGAACGGTGCCGGCAAGACGACGCTGATGAACACCCTCTCGGGCCTCTACCGGCCCGACGAGGGCACCATCGTCATCGACGGCAAGGAGACCCGCTTCGAGGGCGCCGGCGACGCCATCCGCGCCGGCATCGGCATGGTCCACCAGCAGTTCATGCTGGTACCGGTGTTCACCGTCGCCGAGAACGTCGTCCTCGGCGTCGAGCCGACCGGACGGTTCGACCACCTCGACCTTGCCAAGGCCCGCCAGCAGGTGAAAGCGATCAGTGCCGAGCACGGCCTCGACGTCGATCCGGACGCCGTGATCGAGGAAGTGCCGGTCGGCATCCAGCAGCGGGTCGAAATCATCAAGGTGCTGTTCCGCTCGGCGGACGTGTTGATCTTCGACGAGCCGACCTCCGTGCTCGCCCCGCAGGAGGTCACCGAATTCTTCGGCATCGTTCGCTCGCTGCGCGACGCGGGCAAGGCGCTGGTATTCATCACCCACAAGCTGCACGAGGTGCTCGAGGTCGCCGATCGCATCAATGTGCTGAGGGCCGGCAAGGTGGTCGGCGAGCGCGATCCGAAATCGGCCACCGAGGCCGAACTCGCCGAGATGATGGTCGGCCGCGCGGTGCGCTTCCAGGTCGAGAAGGTGCCGGCCCACCCCGGCCGGCCGCTGCTCGAGACCAGCAACCTCGCCGCGCTCGACGAGCGCGAGGAAATCGCCGTCGACGGCGTCGACCTTGCCGTGCGCGAAGGCGAGGTGGTCGGCGTCGCCGGCGTCCAGGGCAACGGCCAAACCGAGCTCGTCGAGGCGCTGACCGGGCTGAGGCCGCCGGTGCGCGGCACGGTGTCGTTGCTCGGCCAGGACATCACCCGCGCATCGGCGCGCGAGCGCCATCGCCTCGGCATCGCCCACATCCCGGAGGACCGGCAGCGGGCCGGCATGATCGGCGAGTTCGACATCGCCGAGAACATGGTGCTCGACAGCTACTACGACGAACCCTACTCGCACGGCATGATTATGGACTGGGCGGCGGTGCACAATGTGTGCGTGAAGAACGTCATCGACTTCGACGTCCGCACGCCCTCCATCTACAGCCTGGCCGACCACCTCTCCGGCGGCAACCAGCAAAAGTTGATCGTCGCGCGCGAGCTCAGTCGCGACGTCAAGCTGGTGATCGCGGCGCAGCCGACGCGCGGCCTCGACGTCGGCTCGATCGAATACATTCACAAACGCATCATCGCGGCGCGCGACGCGGGCGTCGGGGTGCTCATCGTGTCGACCGAGCTCGACGAGATCCTCGCCCTGTCGGACCGCATCCTGGTGATGTTTCGCGGGCGTATCGCCGGCGCGTTCGCGGCGGGCGAGGCGAGCTTGAGCGAGATCGGCCTGGCGATGGCGGGAGCGACCGCGTGAGCGACTACATGCGGCAGGAGACGCTGTCGGAGGAGGCGCTCACCCGCGCCGCCGTCAGCCGCTTCGATTTCGAGCAGCTCGCCATCGTCCCGGTTCTGGCGGTCGTGGTGGCGATGATCCTGGGCGGCGGCGTCATGCTGGCGACCGGCGTCACCGTGCCGATGATCGGCCAAGCCTACCTTGCCCTTTTCGACGGATCGTTCGGATCGCTCGCGGCCGTCTCGGAGACGCTGACCGCCGCCGCACCGGTGACGCTGGCGGCCCTCGGCATCGCGCTGGGCTTCCGGGCCGGATTGTTCAATATCGGCGCGGAAGGACAGATGATCGTCGGCGGGCTCGCGGCGGTCACGGCCGGGTTCTCCTTTCACGGGCTGCCGCTCGTCGTTCATTTGCCGCTGGCGTTGCTGGCGGGAATGCTCGCCGGCGCCATCTGGGCGGCGGTTCCGGGCTGGTTGAAGGCGGCGACCGGCGCCCACGAGGTCATCACGACGATCATGCTCAACCTGATCGCCGTGCAGCTCACCAGTTTCCTGCTGCGCAATCCGCCGCTCCAGAAGCCGGGCCGCCACGACCCGATCTCGGCGTCGGTGCTGCCGAGCGCTCAACTGCCGAAGCTGCTGACCTGGATCGACCCGGGCCTCAGGCTCAATGCCGGCATCATCATCACCGTTCTCATGGTGATACTGGTCTACTGGCTGTTGTTCCGTACGACGCTGGGCTTCGAGTTCCGCGCCAGCGGCCTCAATCCGCCGGCGGCACGCTACGCCGGCATGCGCTCGGGCCTGATCATCGTCGTCGTCATGGCCATCGCCGGCGCGCTGGCCGGTCTCGCCGGCGCCAACCAGGTGCTCGGTGTGCTCGGACGAGCCTCGCCCGGTTTCACCGGCGGGGCAGGCTTCAACGCGATCGCGGTGGCACTGCTCGGCCGGTCACACCCCGTCGGCGTGCTTCTGGCCGGTATTCTCTTCGGAGCCCTCGATGCGGGTGGACGCCAAATGCAGGTGATGGCAGGCGTACGGATCGACCTGATCGCGATCATTCAGTCGCTGATCATCGTCTTCGTGGCGGCGCCGCTGCTGATGCGGGCGGCCTTCCCGTGGGCGTTCGGCTTCAACGCCCGCCGGCAGGGCGGACGGTGATGCCATGGCGGTGATCGAAACGGCGGGGCCGGTCCATATCGATCAGGCGAGGCGGCGCCAGACGCTGGTGATCGGCTGGCTGCTGATCGCGCTGGCGGTGTTCGTCGCGGTCGTGTTCGGGGCCGAAGCCTACGGCGACGCCACCTTCCGGCTGGCGCTGCCGGGCGACATGATCGCGCTGCCCAACCTGGTGGTGCCGGCGGCGCCCTACAACTACGTGGTGGCGGCGCTGCTGGCCTTTTTCGGGGCGCGCCAGTTCATGCGCGGGGCCGCCCGCCGCGCCAGCCTGTTCCTCGGGATCGGTCTGTTCCTGGCGGTGACCACCTTCCTGGTGTGGGCTACGGCTGGCAAGGAGTTTTCGCTGACCGGCATGCTGGAGGCGACCGTCGTCAGGGCAGTGCCGATCGCCCTCGGCGGCCTGGTGGGCACGCTCTCGGAACGCGTGGCGGTGGTCAACATCGGCATCGAAGGCATGCTGCTTTCCGGCGCCTTCACCGGGGCGATCGTCGGCTCGCTCGCCGGCGGCTGGATCGGGCTTGTTGCCGCCATCATCGTCGGCGGCCTCATGGGACTGGCCCTCGGGGCGCTGGTCATCACCTACCGCGTCGACCAGATCATCGCCGGCGTGGCGATCAATCTGTTCGCCCTCGGTCTCACCTCCTACGTCACCAGCCAGGTGCTGACGGTGCATCACCAGCTCAACAACGCGCCGATCTTCGGCGCGGTGGATATTCCGCTCCTCAGCAGGCTGCCGATCGTCGGGCGGGTTCTCTTCCAGCAGAACATCTTCGTCTACGGCGCCGCCATCATCATCGCGGCGGCCACTTACTACCTGTTCCACACGCGCTCCGGGCTCAGGGCACGCGCCGTCGGCGAGCACCCCGAGGCCGCCGACACGCTCGGCATCAACGTCTATCGCGTGCGCTACATCAACGTCACCGTCGGCGGGATGGTCGCCGGGTTCGCTGGCGCCTGGTTCACGCTCGGCTCGGTCGGCCGCTTCGACATCAACATGACCAACGGCCGCGGATTCATCGGGCTGGCGGCGATGATCTTCGGGCGCTGGCATCCGGTGGGCGCGCTGATGGCGGCGCTGGTCTTCGGCTTCGCCGATTCGCTGCAGCAGAAACTTGCCATCCTGCAGACCCCGATCCCCTCCGAATTTCTGGCGATGGCGCCGTACATCGCTACCATCGTGCTGGTGGCGGGACTGATCGGCCGCGCCCGGCCGCCGGCAGCGGACGGCAAACCTTACATCAAGGACTGAGCGACGGAGCAATGACCAACCGGCACACAGGCGAGGACGCGTGGTGGCCGCTCCTCATCGGCGACATCGGCGGCACCCACGCGCGCTTCGCGGTGGTCGGCCACGACCGGGGCGAGATGGTGCGGCTGGCCGACACCTTCACCGCCGACTACGCCAGCATCGACGACGCGATCACGGCGGCTCTGGCCAGCGGCGAGGAGCGACCGCGCGCGGCCATGCTGGCGCTCGCCGGCCCGATCACCAGCGACCGCGTGCCGCTGACCAACAGCGGCTGGGTGGTGGAGCCGAAGCGGCTGATGGGACGCTTGGCGCTGAACGAGGTGGTGCTGCTCAACGATTTCGAGGCGCAGGCGCTGTCGCTGCCCGGCCTCGGCGACAACGATATCGCGCGGATCGGCGGCGGCAGCATCAACCCGGACGCGACGCGGGTGGTGGTGGGGCCGGGGACCGGCCTCGGCGCCGGTGCCTTGGTGCGCGCCGCCGGCCTGTGGATACCGGTGCCCGGGGAAGGCGGCCATGTCGATCTCGGCCCGCGGACCGAGCGCGACTTCGCTATCTGGCCGCACATCGAGCGACCGCACGGACGGGTCGAGGCCGAGACGGTGATCTCGGGCGGCGGCATGCTGAGGCTCTACCGGGCGGTGTGCGCGACAGACGGGGTGGCGCCGCGGCGGGCGACACCTGAGGAGGTGACGCACGCGGCGCTCGCCGGCGACGACCGCGAGGCGGTCGAGGCGCTCACCCTCTTCTGCACCTATCTCGGCAGGCTCGCCGGCGACCTCGCCCTGGTGTTCATGGCAAGAGGCGGCGTCTATCTGGCCGGCGGCATCCCCGCCAAGATCGCGCCGTTGCTTCAGTCGGGCGCGTTCCGCGACGCCTTCGTCGCCAAGCCGCCGCACGACCGGGTGCTCGCCGACATCGCCACCGCCATCATCGTCAGGGAAGACGCCGCGCTTTCGGGCGTGGCCGCCTTCGCCCGCGCGCCGGAGCGCTTCGGAATGGACGTCAGCGGGCGACGGTGGCGGGCGTAGGCCGGACCGGCTCAGCCAATCCAGCGCGCGATGATGAGCGCCGCCACCACGACAATGAGGGCGATCAGCGCCCATGTCTGCGCCCCGCCAAGGAAGTTGCGGCCGGCGGCGACCTCGGCGCGCTCCTCCACCTGCTCGACGGCCTCGGCGACCTCGTGCGCGACCTCCTCGGCGGCGTGCTCGACGCGGGCGAGCGCGCCTTCACCGACCTTCTCGGCAAAGCTCGTGAAGAACTGGTCGGCCATCTGCTTGGCGGTGGCGTCGATGAGGCGGGCGCCAACCTGGGCAAGCTTGCCGCCGACCTGGGCCTTGGCGGTGTAAGTGAGGAGCGTGCCGTCGCCGTCGTCGCTCAGCTTGACGTCGGCGCCGCCTTTGGCGAAGCCGGCAGCGCCGCCCTTGCCTTCGCCCGATATGGTGTAGCCGTTGGGCGGGTCGATGTTGGTGAGGGTGACGGTGCCGTTGAAGGTGGCGCTCACCGGGCCGACCTTGGCCCGGACGGTCGCCGCCATCTCGCTGTCGGAACGCTTGTCGAGGGAGCGGCAACCGGGGATGCACTGCCGCAACACTTCCGGATCGTTGAGAGCCTGCCACACCTTGGCGCGCGGCGCCGCGATACGCTGCTGGCCGGACATTTCCATGGTCAAGTCATCCCCGAGGTTGCCGCAAGCGGACTCGAAGGGCTGTGATCGCTGATTGGACGGGCGGTGGCAAGAGGTAGCGTTGCCGGCGACAGCCGGCAGGGCGCGGGTATCCGCCACGGGCTCGTTGGCTTTGCGGCAGAGCGCGGCTAGAACCACTCACGGTGACCACGCAACACCCCCGCCGCCATGTTCGCAAGCCCCCGCCGGCGCTCGACCGGCGCGCGCCGGTGATGCTGGAGACCGCGGGCTGGAGCGATTACGCGCTCATCGATTCGGGCGACGGCGAAAAGCTGGAACGCTATGGACCCTACCGCATCGTGCGGCCGGAAGCACAGGCGCTGTGGTCGCGCCGCCGGCCCGGCGACGAATGGACGAGCGCCGACGCCCGCTTCGTCGGCTCCGGCGACGAGGAAGCCGGCGGGCGCTGGCGCTACAAGCGCCCGCTCGCCGAGACCTGGCCGCTCACCTACGACGGCATCACCTTCCTCGGCCGCTTCACCAGCTTTCGTCACGTCGGGGTGTTTCCCGAACAGGAAACCCACTGGCGCTGGATGGCGGAAAGGATCGCGCGGGCCGGCGAGCGCGGCCGGCCGCTGAAGATACTCAACCTGTTCGCCTACACCGGCATCGCCTCGCTGCTGGCAGCAGGGGCCGGAAGCGAGGTCAGCCACATCGACGCGTCGAAAAAGGCGATCGGCTGGGCGCGGGAGAACCAAGGCCTGTCGAACCTCGGCGAGGCGAAGGTGCGCTGGATCTGCGAGGACGCGACCAAATTCGTCGGACGCGAAGTGCGGCGCGGCAACCGCTACGACGGCATTATTCTCGACCCGCCGAAATTCGGGCGCGGCCCCAAGGGGGAAGTGTGGGACCTGTTCAGGGACCTCAAATCGCTGATGGAAGGCTGCCGACGGCTGCTGACGGAGGAGCCGGTCTTCCTCATCCTCACCGCCTACTCGATCCGCGCGTCGTTCTTCGCGATCGACGAATTGACGGCCGAAATCCTCGCCGGACTGGGCGGGGTGCTTGAATCGGGAGAACTGGTGCTGCGCGAGCAGAGCGCCGGGCGGGCGTTGTCGACGTCGCTGTTCAGCCGGTGGGCACCGTGACCAAACAGATCACCAGCCTCACCAACCCGATCGTCAAGGACATCCGCGGGCTGGCGCTGGTCAAGAATCGCAAGGCGAGCGGCCGTTTCGTGGCGGAAGGACTGAAGCTGGTCGCCGACGCGGTCGCGGCGGGCTGGCCGGTCGATACGCTGGTTTTCACCGCCGCGATCGCCGCGACGCCACGGGTGGCCGAACTGGCCGAGCACTGTCGCGCGCACGGCGGCTCAGCGATCGCGGTGAACCGCGCGGTGCTGGCCAAGATCAGCCGGCGGGACAACCCGCAAACGGTCATCGGGGTATTCCGCCAGCGGCTGATCGCGATCACCGCGGTCAGGCCGGCGGCGAACGATTTGTGGATCGCCCTCGAACAGGTGCGCGACCCGGGCAACCTCGGCACCATCATCCGCACCGCCGACGCGGTCGGCGCCAGCGGGGTGATCCTGATCGGCGACACCGTCGACCCGTTCGGCCCCGAGACGGTGCGCGCCACCATGGGCTCGATCTTTCACGTGCCGCTGGCCAGGGCAAACCAGACCGCTTTCGCCGACCTTGCCAGGGGCTGGCCGGGAACGGTGGTCGGCACCCACCTGGCGGCCACCGTCGACTACCGGACGGCCAGCTACGGCGACCCGGTGATGCTGGTGATGGGCGGCGAACAGGCCGGCCTGTCGCCGGCGATCGCCGGACTGTGCCGGATGCTGGTCAAGATCCCGATGATCGGTCAAGCAGACTCGCTCAACCTGGCGGTCGCGACCGCAGTGATGGCCTTCGAGATCAGACGCGAACGGCTGAGGCTCGATGGCTAGCTGGCGCGCCGGAGTCCCGGACGGACCGCTGTCGGCGGTTGGCCTCGGCACCATCGCGGCGGTGGTGGTGATCGACCAGGCGAGCAAGGCGCTGGCCGAGACCCGGCTGCCGTTTGACGAGGCGATCAGGGTTCTGCCGATCATCTCGCTGCTTCGCGTGCACAATAGCGGCATCGCCTGGTCGATGCTGGCCGGGTCGGGGACGATCCTCAACGTTCTGGCGCTGGTCGTATCGGCAATCGTGATCACCCTGTGGGTGCGCAGCCGCGACGGCGGGCGCCTGGCAACCGTCGGATTCGCGCTGATCATCGGCGGCGCGGTCGGCAACCTCGTCGACCGCCTGCGCTTCGGCTACGTCGTCGACTTCCTGCTTCTGCACCTGGGCGAGTGGACGCTGTTCGTGTTCAATCTAGCGGACGCGGCCTTGACGCTCGGGCCGGCGCTGCTGGTGATCATCTACCTGTGGCCGCCGGCGCGCAGCTGAGCGGACGGTGGATCGACCAGATCGGCGAAAAGCGCACGCAGCTTTCCGGCTGCCGCGAGCGTCGCGGTCACCGCGTGGCCGGTGCCAGGCACGGTCTGGATGACGGTGTCGGGAATGCCTTTCAGCGTATCGGCCTGCAGCCTGTCGAACGTGTTGCCTTCGCTGCAGATATAGCGAACCGGCACGCCCGAGCGACGAAGGGCCGCGGGCAGATCCGGCACCACAATCCGTCGCGCTGCCACCAGCTGC
>CAZSWL010000300.1:0-8378 GCA_964610725.1 uncultured Bauldia sp. | reverse complement strand
CGGCGCGCCCATCGAGTTCGCCAGCGGCTTGCCGTAGGCGCCGGTGACCATGAACGCCAGCTCGTTGGTCGCCTCCGCCATGGTCAGGCCCTCGACGTACGGCCACGGATACCAGAACTGCTTCTGCCCGTCGGCGACGTTCGGATCGAAGAACGCTTCCATGCGCACATATTTCGCCGCGGAAAGCGGTCGCGCCATCTCCACCAGCCGCGCCAGCGCGAAGCCGGTCCACGGCACCACCATCGACACCGGTTCGAGGAAGCGGTGCCGGTAGACGCGTTCCTCCAGACCGATCTGCCGGATGAGGTCGTCGAGGCCGATCGTGAAGGCCCGCTCGACCAGCCCGTCGATGTGGATCTGCCACGGCCGCAGCTTGAGCGCCTGCGCTGCCCGGTAGATGCGCCGGCTGGTGCCGAACTCGTAGAAATTGTTGTAGCGCGTGCTGATCTCCTCCGGCGTGATCGGCCGCGCGACGGCGTAGGTCTCGTTGCGCGCCGCCGGATAGAGCCGGCGCGACGGATCGCTGATTGCGGCCTGCGCGCCCACCCCCGCCTCGTCGTGGGTGAGAACCGCCATGGTGCCGACGGCGCCGGCCACCGCCGCGACGCTGCCGCCGAAGACGAGCGTGCGGCGATTGACGAACACCGATTCGGGCGTTGCTCGGCTCTGCGGGATTTCCCAACCGTGCCTGCGGATGACGCGCATACAAATCCTCCCGGGCCGCTGCCCCAGCTATGGAGTACGCGGTCGCGTCGATCAACTCACGTTGCCGTGGGCTGGGGATGAATCGGGACCGATGGCGTCGACGTTGCCGGCGAGTGACCCCGCGCGCCCGCGGCCGACGGCATGTCGTGCCGCCGGCCACGTCCGGTGAACGCGGCCGCGACCGCTACGCCGCCTGGGCGCCCGCCCGTTCGATCACCTGATCGGCGAGCCTGCCGGTCAGCTCGGCGAGATGGTCAAAGTGACTCTTGAAGGTGCCGACCCCCGCGGTCGCCGATCTCAGTTCGACGATCAGGTCGCGGATCTCCGCCTGCGGGATCAGCGCCTCGACCACGTCCCAGCCGGTCCATCCCGGCCGCGCGTCGAAGCCGAGCAGCTGGCCGCGCCGTTGCGAGACGATGCCGTTGACCCGCGGCGTCGCCTCGTTGGGCACCGCGATCTCGACCTTGAGCACCGGCTCGAGCAGCACCGGCTTGCACTGCGGCATGCCCTCGCGCATGCCGACCTGCGCGGCCATGCGGAACGCCTGATCGGAGGAATCGACGGTGTGGTAGGAGCCGTCGGTCAGCGTCACCGCGATGTCGACCACCGGGAAACCGAGCGGCCCCTTGGCGAGGTATTCGACGATGCCGTTCTCGACCGCCGGAATGTAGTTCTTGGGCACCACGCCGCCGCTGATGGTATCGCCGAACTGGAACCCTCCGCCGCGCGGCAGCGGCTTGATTTCGAGCACCACGTCGCCGAACTGGCCGTGGCCGCCCGATTGTTTCTTGTGGCGGCCGCGCACGCTGACCGCGCCGCGAATGGTCTCCTTGTAGGGGATGGTCGGCTCCTGGGTCTTGACGGCGATGCCGTACTTGCCGGTCAGCCGCTCCAGCGCCACGCGCAGGTGCATCTCCCCCTGCCCCTCGATGATGGTCTCGCCGCTGTCCTGGCTGTGGCTGACCGTGAGCGAGGGGTCTTCCTCCTGCGCCTTGGTGAGCGAGGCCGACAGCTTGACGTCGTCCTTGCGCTCGCCCGCCGCGACGGCGCTGCCGAGGACGGGATCGGGCGGGGACAGCGTGATGATCTGCGCGGGCGCGGTCTTGCCGGTGGCGAGCGTGTCGCCGGTCTTGGCGCCGTCGAGCTTGCCGAGACCGACCGTCTCGCCGGCCTCGGCCGTGTCGCGCTTGTTGGCCTGCTGGCCCATGATCCTGAACACGCCGGCGACCCGGCCGACCTCGCCGTCGGGACCGACCAGCGAGGCGCCGTCGCCGACCGAGCCAGCGAGCACGCGCACGATCGACAATTTGCCGCCGTGGGTGGTGTGCAGCGTCTTCAGCACCTGGACGACGGCCTCGTCGCTCTCGGCGACGCCGAGGCGCGCCCGTGTCTGGGCGATGTCGGGGGTCTCGTGACGGATCGCCTTGAGCAGCCGGCCGATGCCGTTGCCGCGGTCAGCGGCACCGATCAGCACCGGGCAGATGGCGCCCTTGCGCATCTCGCGCACGAGATCGGCAAACACCGCCTCGCGCTGCGGCTCGATTTCCTCGAGCAGCTGTTCCATCAGCTTGTCGTCGTAGTCGGCCAGCGTCTCCAGCATGTGGAAGCGTGCCTCGACCTCGCGGGCGCGTTCGTCGTCGGCAAGGTCGATGACCTCGCTGGCGGCGTGCTCGCGGTAGACGAAGGCGCGCTCAAGCGCGAGGTCGACGAAGCCCGCCACCACATCGTTCTGCCAGATCGGCAGCTGGCGCAGCACCAACGGCACCCCGCTTGCCGGCTGCAACGTTTGCAGCGTCTGGCGCACGCCGGCGTCGGCCTTGTCCATCTTGTTGAGGAACAGGATGCGCGGCACCCCCTTGTCCTCGAGGGTCTTGAGGATGACTTGCAGGGCGGGGATCTTCTTCTCGTCGGCCTCGGCCACCACCACGGCAAGATCGACGCCGGCGAGCACCGCCTCCGCCTCGAAGGCGAACTCGATCGAGCCGGGACAATCGACGAAGGTCAGCTTGTCGCCCATGTACTCGGTCTCGGCGATGTTGACCTCGACGCTCATCTGGTGGGCGCGCGCCTCGGGCGAGGCGTCGCCGACGGTGTTCTTCTCGGCGACGCTGCCCTGGCGGCTGACCGCGCCGGTGCGCGCCAGGATCGCCTCCAGCACTGTCGTCTTGCCGCTCGCGAACGGCCCCACCAGCGCAATGCACCGGGGGCCGCTTACTCTGCCGTTGCCGTTGTCCATGGTGCTGCCTCCCCGCTCCGCGATTGTTTTTGCCTGCGCGACGGCCGGCGCCGCCGCAAGCCTCGCCGGCAATCGTCTCAGGGAACCGGGTCGCTGACAAGGGCGGACGGAGCGCCCGCCCGCCCATCGCGGAGTCTAGTACGGAGTGTAATAGAGCCTGACCGCGCTGATGCCGGCGGCGATGTTGACGCCGACCTGGCCCTGGACGCTCAGCGGCTGCAGGGCAAAGGAGCGGTTGGAGCCGCCGACGAGCACGTTGGCGCCGGCGCCGACAACCAGCGAGGCCTGCGCCGATACCCCCGCATAGCGGCCGGCGAGCACGCCGCGGCCGAACCCGGCGGTGGGAGCCAGCACCGCCCACACGATCACCGCGCCCCTGGTCACGCCGAGGTCGACGCCGACGATCGTCAGCGTCCCGCCGTAGCGTTCGGCGCGGCGATGCTCGGGAGCGAAGGTGCAGGTGAGGCTCTTGCGCGAGGTGATGATCAGGCCGACACCGCCGCCGACCGTGCAGGTGAGCACGCCCACCTTGATGTAGTCGGCGCGTGCCGGGGTATTGCCGGCGAAGCTCGCCGCCAGGGCCACAAGGACGGCGGCGGCGACGGTTTTCACGGTACTCAGGCGATTGGCAAACATCATTGACTCCCATATTCGCAGGTTTTCAACCAACTGGCCTTATGGTGGCACGGCCGATCAGCCAGGGAAAGTAGGGCGCGCCCGCCCTTGATCGACAGGCGGCGCGGGTGCATGTCCTCGCGCGGAGATCCGGCCCATGCTGACCGCTTACCAGATCGTCGACAACTGCCTCGTCGCGCACCAGATCGGCGACGACGGCGTGGTACCGCCGCAGGTCGCATGGATCGACCTGTCACAACCGACCGGCGCCGAGCAGCGCGCCGCCGAGGCCTATCTCGGGGCAGGCCTGCCGACCCGCGAGGAATCGCAGGAGATCGAGTTTTCCAGCCGCTTTTACAGCGAGGACAACGCGATATTCATGACCGCGAGCCTGCTCTCCGGCGTCGACAAGGGCGAGGCGCACCTCAATCCGTTCACCCTGGTCGTCGCCGCCCATGGCATCGCCACCATCCGCTACGATGACTTCCGCGCGCTCACCCAGTTTCTGGCGCGCGCCACCAAGGCGACCGGCGGCTGCACCAGCCCGGCCGCCGTCTTCCTTGGCCTGATCGAGGCGATCGTCGACCGCATCGCCGACGTGATCGAGCGCATCAGCGTCGTGGTCGACCGCGTCAACCGCGACATCTTCATCGGCGAGCAGCCCAGTCGCCAGCGCGACCGCGAACTCGCCGTCATCATCGGCGACATCGGCGTTCAGGGCGACATCGCCGCCAAGGCGCGGGAGTGCCTGGCTTCGCTCGAGCGGCTGGTTCAGTTCGCCGGGCTTGCCCTGCCCTCGTCCTACACCAAGGGCGGCCACCGCGCCCGCCTCAAGCTGATCGGCCGCGACATTCGCTCGCTCGAGGATCACGTCGCCTTTCTCAACAACAAGATCAACTTCCTGCTCGACGCCTCCCTCGGGCTGATCTCGGTCCAGCAGAACGAGGTCATCCGCATCCTGACCGTGGCGGCGACGGTGTTCTTTCCGCCAACGCTGATCGGGACCATCTACGGCATGAATTTCAAATGGATGCCCGAACTCGGCTGGCCGATCGGCTATCCGTTGGCGATCCTCGTCATGCTCGCCTCGGCGGTCGCTCCGTTCATCTACTTTCGCCGCCGCGGATGGCTGTGACGCCACGGACGGCGGCGGTCACCGGAAGCTGACCGTCGCCAGCGCGCGGGCGACCTTGTCCCGCGACCACACGACGACGGCTCCCGGCGCCGCCGCCGCGTTGGCGAAGCTCACCCCCTGCCCGGGCGCGGTCAGTTCGACCGTCGTACCGGCGTTCGCCACCGACACCGCACCCTCGATGAGCAACACGCCGAAGGTGTTGTCGATCGGCCCGCCCCAGACGTCGGTGCCGCGCACCGCGATGACGGCGAACGGCGTGGTCACCCTGGCGGCGCGGGTGGCGCCCGGCGCGAGCGCCCCCGACACCAGACGGAACGCGCCGACGATCGTCGCGGCCAGCCGGCCGGCGCCGTGCGGCCGGTAGACGAAGTCATCGAGCGTCATCGTCGCGTTCCCGCCGACGGTGAGGACGCTGGCATCGTCGAGGGTCATTTCCAGCCGCGCGCCGGCGCCGGTCACGACGTATTCGTCGCGATAAACCGGATCGTCGGCGGCGAGCACCCGGTGGACGCCGTCGACCGTTCCCGCGGCGCTGCCGGCGATGCGCGTCACCTTGCCGATGGCGGTCGCGGCCTCAGCGGCCGACCCCAACCCTGCCGCGGCCAGCGCCAGGCCGGCCACCAGCACCGCGGCTGTCTTGGTCCACATGCCAGAATCAAAGCATAATGGCCACCGACGCGGCAACAGGACGGGCTGGAAATGTTCGCGCGCGATCAACAGCCTCGGGAAAGGGCCGAGGCGGCGGCGGGCGCAAGGCCCGTCGCTGCCGCCCGTGCCGTGCTGGCGGCCATCGACGCAAAGGTCTTCGCCGACATCAGGCCGGTCCCTTTCTACGAGCAATCGGTCCTCATCCGCCGCGCCGTGATCAGGCTGCTCGGCGATGGTTGAGGCGATCGCGCTCCATGCCGATCTCGGCGCCTGGACCCTGGCGGCGCTCGCCGAGCGCGCCGCCTTCGAGCGCCACGCCGTGGCGGTGGCGGCCGCCATTGCCGACCGCATCTGCGCCAAAGTCGAGATCGACGTCGGCGAGTGCGCCGGCGCCTTCGCCGACTTCGTCGAGGCCGTAGCCGGCCGCCAGACCGGCGAGCCCGCTCCCGCCGATTTCATCGCCGTCTGCGCCGGCCTCGTCGCCAGCCTCGCCCGTCACCACGTCGCGCGCTATGCCGCCGGCGGCGAGGCGCCGCCCGATCGCATGACCGGCGCGGTGCTCACATACCCCGACGAGGTGACGGCGCTGGCGAGTGGCGCGGCGCTCTATCTGCTGAGGGTGCGCGCGCTGACCGGCGTCGACCCGAGCGTGCCCCTCTCCCCTCTCATCGTCGAGAATGCCGCGATCCTGCTTCGCCACGGCGGCAACCAGGCGGCGATCCGTTTCCGCGAGCTGTTGCAGCTGACGACGCCGTGGGCGTGACGACAGCAATCTGTCGAATTCGAATCTTCGCTGCGGTTCTGCCATGATTGTGTCGCAACGTCGTCGCCACGGGGGCGGCTGGGGCAAGCCGAGGACGGGGCATGCTCACCACCGCAGAGAAAAAGGCACCAGAGAAGACAACGACGCATACGATGGCGAAATCCTCCGCCGACAAATCCTCCGCCGACAAGTCAACGACGCGACCGGCGGTGATTCTGGTCGGCGCCGACAAGGGCGGCGTCGGCAAGACCACCATCACGCGCACGCTGCTCGATTATCTGGCGGCCAAGCAGATCCCCCGTCGCGCCTTCGACACCGAATGGCCGAAGGGCGCCCTCAACCGCTTTCACCCCGACATCGCCGAAGTGGTCGACGTCACCGCCGCCGCCGACCAGATGAAGATCTTCGACACCATCAACGCCGCCAAGGCGACCGTCATCGACGTGCGCGCCGGGCTGTTGTCGGCGACGCTGACGGCGCTCAGCAACATCGGCTTCATCGAAGCGGCCGGCAAGGGCGACTACACCTTCGCCGTTTTCCACATCCTCGGTCCGTCGATCGCCTCGCTCGACGAGATCGCCGAGGCGGCGAGCTACCTCGCCGGCTGCCATCACGTCCTGGTCAAGAACCTGATCAACAACTCGACCTTCTTCGAGTGGGACCCCGCGACCTACAACAGCTATTTCAAAAAGATCAAAGGCGCCCGTGAGATAACGGTGCCGCGCCTCAACGAGCTGGCCTGCGAGCAGGTCGAGTTGACCTCGGTGCCGTTCTCCACCTTCATCGCCAACCAGACCGTGGACGGCAAGCCGGCCGCCTATTCGTTCGTCCTGCGCGGCTACGTTCGCCACTGGCTGAACGGGGTGTGGTCGGAATACGACCGGGCGGGCGTCGCCGAACTCGCCCAGCACAAGCAGCACGCCGCCTGAGCCCGGGCGATGGCCGTCTTCGGCATCGGGGCAAGAGCGCGTGCCGCCGGACCGCCGGCGGCGCCCGGGCGTCAGCCGGTGTTCGTCGTGTGCGCGGCGCGCCCGGGGGTGGGTTGCACGCTGGTCGCGCGGCTTCTGGTCGACTACCTGTCCGCCGACGGCCGCCGCGCCCTCGCCTTCGACCTCAACCCCGACAACCGGGCGCTTGCCCGCCATCTGCCGCTGCAAGCGATCCCCGCCGACATCGGCGACACCCGCGGCAGGATGGCCCTGTTCGACCGGCTGATCGTCAACGACGGCTCGCCCAAGGTGGTCGACGTCGCCGCCGCCCTGTTCGACCGGTTCTTCGAGGTGATGGGCCAGGTCGGTTTCGCCGGCGAGGCGCGCGCGCGGGCAATCGACGTCATCGTGCTGTTCGTCACCACCGGCGACCAGAGGTCGGTGGATGCCTACCACCGCCTGTTCCTGCGCCGCGGTCTGTTCACGCTGGTTCCGGTCAAGAACGCCGTCAACCGTTCGCCGTTCGGCCGGCCGGCGGAGCTGCCCGCCGACGCTCTGCCGCCGCTCGCCATCGACCGCATGCCGGCCGCCCACGCCGACACGGTCGAGCGCCCGGGCTTTTCGTTCGCCGACGCCCTGCGCCGACCGGCCGCGCTCAACGACTTCACCAAGCGCGCGTTCGTCGCCTTCCGCGACCTCGAGCTGCGCCTGCAGATGGCGGAATTCGCCGACCTGTTCCGGCTGTCCGCCGAGTGATATCGCGATCACGGGACTTGGCTGACGCAAGCTCGCCAGCCATCAGCCGGGAATGGGCGACGCGTCCGTGCAAGGTCTTCGGCCGCCCGATCCTTGGCGTGCTCGCCATTCTCGCCCGCAAACTGCTGCTGGATGCGCTCGGCGTGCCTCTTGTCTAGCGCTTGGCGGCCTCGATCAGCTTGCGCACGTAGGGTTTGATCCGCCTGACGATCTGGCCACGCCCCGTCTATTCGGGTGCATCATGTCCGGCAGGTTGAGCCTGGGATGGAGCGCGACCCCTTCAAGAAAGACGGGTAGAGCAGCGCACCGTATTTCTTCGCCAGCGCGGGATAGATCCTCCCGAAGGCGTCATCCTGATCGGGGTCTTGTTCGATCAGCAGCTTGTGCAATACCGCAGACACCGCGCGACAGCCGAACAACCGATCGTCGGGACGTCGCAGATGCCGACCGCAGCCGAGTGACGCAAAGCCCTAGCGTAGCCCGGCGCAAAAGCGGTGGATGCGGCCGCAGGCCTCCTCCAGCGCCTCGGTGGCGGTGGCGTAGGAGATACGGAAGAACGGCGAAAGCCCGAACGCCGCGCCGTGAACCACA
>CAZSWL010000299.1:0-5243 GCA_964610725.1 uncultured Bauldia sp. | reverse complement strand
TCGAACGGCGCGAATTCCGGCCAACCGTAATAGCCGTCGGCGTTCTTGCGGTTGATGGCCTTGTACTCGGTGTAGCCGTGTGCGATCAGATCGGCGTAGATGCCGCCGGTGCGTTCGAAGAGAGGTTTGATGATCTCGATCGTCCACACCTTGTCGGTCAGGTTGGACAGGTAGGCGGACTGGTAGCCCGAGCCGGTTCCGACCTCGAGCACTTTCTCGCCGAACTGCGGATCGATCGTGTTGGTCATGCGCGCCACCGTATGCGGTCCCGTGATGGTGACGCCAAAACCAATGTCGAGATAGTGCCACGTGTAGGCGCGTGACAGATTGGCCTCGGTGACGAAGTCCTCGCGCGGCGTCATCAGATAGGCGCGCTTGTTGCGGTCATTCCACACGTCGTGGTGGGCGATGAGCTGCAGGAAGCGATCGAACCGCTCCCCCAGGAACCGTGGGGCCTCACCACGGTTTTTCACCATCCAGTCGATGAACGCCTGCCGCGACTCCATGGGCGGTGTCGCATTCCAATCATAGGGGACCGGAACGTTGGCGGACGCGAGACCGGGGGCCGCCGCCGCAGCCAGGGCTCCACCCGTCAAAGTGAGAAAGTCTCGCCTGTTCATCTTTGCACTCCCTGATTGGACCTCAATCGGCGGCGCCCAGACGTCGGCGAGGGTGAGTCTCAAAGCAACCCCGCCCATTCGATCGCTGCAACAAATCCGATTAGAAAACGCCGGGCACGAGACGGTAGCGCACCCGCGCCGAAAAATTGCGATAATCTTCATCCTGGCTGAGGATGCGCTCTTCTCGCAGAACGCGAGCAACTTGCGCCGCGAAAGCGACCGAGTAAACGAGCGCGTTTGCAAGCGACGGGCATACAATCCAGAACCCGATTTCCGAGATCGTGTAGCCCGCATACATCGGGTGGCGGATCAATCGGTAAGGGCCACCGACTTTGACGCCGCGATTTGCTGCCACGAGGCCAAAACTTCGCCCCAGCGCCAGCTTGGCTGCCGTCGAGAGAAGCATCCCGGACAATATCAGTACCATGCCAAGGAACGCCGGGAGCGGTGGCGAGGCTCTGCTCGCGGCAGCCAGCAGCGGTGCGGTGGTACCGACCAAGGCCAAAGCCCAATCTCTCGGAGAATCAAAAGCTGTTACAGACAACCTGCGTGTGAGGACCATTACGACGGGCAGAACCTCGGAAATGACCATTAACAATGCTGCAACATTGCCATCTGCAAAAAATGCGTGGGTGAAGCGGACAGCAAAGTGCACATAGAGCACGATGACGAGGGTCCGCTCAGCGATCTCGAGGACTGCGCTACTCACGCGCCCGGGATCTTTATCAGGAGCCGCTTGGCCCATCTCGACTCCCAAACGTTTGGCCATGCAATCTCGCCAACCCACGCGACGGCGGCTTGTCCGACCCGCACAAACGCGTCTTGTCGGTGACAGATGCTTCGCTGGAGCCCACCGACGGACAGGCCGACCGTGCTTGCTGCCGGAAAATTAGGAGAGAATTAGACGGGTAAGCTGACGAGACACTGCGGCCTTGGAAAGACCAAGATGTCGCACTAAGTCGCGCTGTAATTTTTGCGGCCCGGTGGAGAGGGATTCGATGCGCATCCTTCTGGTTGAAGACGACCTGATGATCGGGCAAAGCCTCGATCGCGCGTTAACTGGTGCGGGTATGGCCGTCGACTGGGTACGTACCGGTCAGGACTGTATTTCGTCGATTCGGGGTACCGACTACGGGCTCTTGCTACTGGACTTGGGGCTGCCGGATTGTTCGGGGCTTGAAATTCTTCAATCCATTCGCAGCCACAATTGCCCGACTCCGGTTGTAATCATCACAGCGCGAGATGATGTTACCACCCGCATTGCCGGCCTCGATGGCGGCGCCGACGACTATTTGATCAAGCCGTTCGATTTTGACGAGCTCGGCGCCCGCATTCGCGCAGTGGCGCGTCGCCACCAGGGACACGCCAGCCCGCTGATGATAGCGGGCGCCGTCGAGCTCGATCTCGTTCGGCACGTCGTCTCGTACCGAGGATCATCCTCGCTTCTGCCGTCCAGAGAATTTGCTTTGCTGAGGGCGCTTGCCGAGCGGCCGGGGGCGATCCTCTCCCGCGGCCAACTTGAAGATCGACTGTACGACTGGGGCCGGGAAGTCGAAAGCAATGCCGTCGATGTGCTGATCCATTACATCCGACGCAAATTCGACAAGGACATCATCAGGAACGTTCGCGGCATCGGCTGGATGATACCGGAGTGAGGTCGGTGAAATCTCTACGCCGACTGCTTTTGGTTTGGTTGCTCGGACTCTTGACCGCGGCGGGCGTCCTGGCGGCCAGTTTTGCCTATGTCCTTGACCGCAACGAGATCAATGATTCCCTCGACGGCCAACTACGGCAACTGGCCATGAACGTCGGCGAAACGGACGTCCCGGCCAGCGTGAGTGAAACCAGCGGTGTGATGCAAGACCCGGAGGATGAGTTCGTCCTGACGATCTGGGATCAATCGGGGCAGCCCCACTCTTCCGACCCTTCGTTCCACGTCGATCGACCGGCGGCTGCCGGCTACGCGAATTTCGTCAATGCCGGCGAAGTGTGGCGCGCCTACACGCGGGTCGCGCAGCACCGCACGATCGAGGTGGCCCAGCGCATGGTGGTCCGCGACGAATTCGCCGCCAATGCCGCCTTGCGTTCAATCTTGCCGATTCTCTTACTTATCCCAATGTTGTGGCTGCTGGTCGGCTGGGTCGTCGGCCGGGTGTTGCGACCGCTAGAAGCAGTTGCAACCGAACTCAGGCAATGGGGCGCAGCGGGAACAAAGCCGCTGACCCTTGACCGTGTTCCGAGCGAGATCATGCCGCTTGCATTGGCCACCAATGACCTCGTCATGCGCCTGCAGGCCCAGTTGGACTTTCGCGAGCAGTTCGTCTCAGACGCTGCTCACGAGCTTCGCACTCCGCTAACCGCCCTGCTCCTGCAGGCGAAGAACCTGTCCAAAGGTGTTACGTCCCCCGAACAAGCATCATTGGTGGCCGACATGGCCGCCGGCATCCGGCGAATGTCCGATATGGTCGGCAAGCTCCTCCAGCTCGCCCGCGCTGACACGTCCGCACCAGCGCGCACTCCTGCGCCGGTGGACCTTCGCGATGCCATTGCTGCTTCGGTTCAGGAAGTCGTCCCGGTGGCCGCTGAGAAGGAAATCGATATCGGCGTGATCGCATCGACATCGGAACGCGTTGTGGCCGATCCCAACGAGCTCCGCACCTTGATCGCCAATCTTGTAGAGAATGCTGTGCGGTACACCCCACACGGCGGTGTGGTCGACCTGTCGGTCGAACGCGTCTTGAGCGAGATCGTTTTGGAAGTGCGCGACACCGGTCCCGGCATCCCCGAGGAACTTCTCGATAAAGTCTTTGGCCGCTTTGTTCGCGTCCGCGGTTCGGATGTTGAAGGCAGCGGGCTCGGACTTCCCATCGTCAAAGCGATAGCGGACCGTTGCGGCGCGCGGGTCTCACTCGTCAATCGGCGTGATCGAGCTGGCCTCATTGCCAGGGTCTCGTTCGCTTCTGTTGGATGAGGTGTTGACAACAGCGCCGTCCGACAAGGCTGCTGTGTCGCCGCCCGCACTCGGCGACCGTGTTTCTGATGGCTTCCCTGCCGGGGATAGCAGCCGCTCGCATCAGACTGCCAACCTGTAGAGCATCGCGGCCGCGACGTGCCACTGCGAGCTCGCTAGCCATAGCGAAGGATATGTCATGATCTCCTATTTCCAGGCCATCGTTCTAGGCCTGCTCCAGGGCTTTGCAGAACTCTTTCCAATCTCCAGTTTGGGTCACAGCGTCCTGCTGCCTGCGGTTCTTAAGTGGCCGTTGGACCGTTCGAGTGACGAGTTTGTTGCGTTCCTGGTGCTTACGCATCTCGCGACATCGTTGGTATTGCTGGCCTTCTTCTGGCGCGACTGGGCCTACATAGTCGGCGGGATCCTGCGGTCCTTGCGGCTGCGTGAAATCAGCGTCGACGACACGTACGCCCGACTTGGTTGGCTCCTGGTTGTCAGCACCGTGCCCGCCGGAATCCTTGGGCTTCTATTTGAGGAAAAGCTGCAAAGGAATTTTGCCGCCGCCGGGCTGATCGCCGTCATGCTGACTTTCAACGGCCTAGTGCTCTTACTAGTGGAAGTCCTGCGGAAGCCCAGCGAGGAAGGCGTTCACGACGACCACAAGCTTGCGGCCTTGTCCTGGCGCCAGGCGATAGGCATTGGACTGGCGCAGTGCCTGGCACTGATCCCCGGCTTTTCGCGTACCGGAGTGACAATGGCAGGCGGATTGGTCAACGGCCTATCCCACGAAAATGCGGTCCGATACTCTTTTCTCCTAGCAACGCCAATTATCTTCGCTGCCGCCGTTCTGAAGGTGCCGGATCTGTTTACCAACGGCGCCGGCAGCGGCGTCAATCAAGCACTTGTCGGCGCGCTCTGTGCAGCCTTAACCGCCTACCTGTCGATCCGCTTTTTGCTAAGATATTTCGAGACGAAAACGCTGACACCGTTCGCCATCTATTGCGCCCTCGCCGGGTTGATCGCATTGGCGATCGTTTCGGTCTAGGAAGAATTGTGCCCGCTCTTGAACCAGGCAAAAGCGAACAGCCCGAGAGCAACGATCAACGAGCCCAAGCCATGCTTGAAGTGCACGTGCGTCGACCCTGGCGCATAACCGGGGAGAAACGTTGGCAACGACCCTGCCGCATAAGTCCAATACACACCGGTCAGCACCAGAAACAATACGCCGACGACAACCGCACCAGCGGCAACCAGAGTGTTTGTTGACATGGTGAGCCCGACTCAACGCTCGGACAAATCGATCTGCGCGTAGCTCGTCGTGCGTCGCTGGACAAGGTCCAAAATGCCGCAAGTCGTCCGGCCCCGTTGCGGGGCCGCTATCGCCCACTGAACGAATGTTGAGGTTGCACGCCGCTGCCCGCTCTTAGGATGCTGGCGCCGCCGCTGCAATTGGGGCCTTATGACGACCTGCAGCCAGGAGGGGCGGCGCGAGTCGACGACGGAAGTGGTCCGGATTTGACGGCGGCCGCTTGGCCGCCGCTGACATAGCCGTCCTCGACCATCTGATCGATTACCGAGTCGCGTCTTTTCTTGGCCGCGCGGGGAAATTTCCATGGGTCGTAATGGCTCGGCGCCTGTGGCAAGCCGGCGAGGAACGCCGCGTCTGCGAG
>CAZSWL010000298.1:0-21362 GCA_964610725.1 uncultured Bauldia sp. | reverse complement strand
GCGACTTGCTGAACGAGCTCGGCCTCATCGTTCACCTCGACGGCGGCAAGCTCACGCTTTACCGCGGCGGCTACGATGCCTTCGACCGCCAGCGGCGCGAGCGCCAGGCGCTGCAGGCGAAGCTCCTGAAGAAGCAGGAGGAGCAGCGCCGCCACCTCACGGCCTTCGTCGACCGCTTCCGCTACAAGGCGTCGAAGGCGCGCCAGGCCCAGTCGCGGCTGAAGATGCTGGCGAAGCTGGAGCCGATCGCGGCGATCGCCGACGACAGCCTGCCGCCGTTTCGCTTTCCCGAGCCGGCGAAGCGCGCCGCCCCGCCGCTCGTCACCATGGAGGACGTCGCCGTCGGCTACGCGCCCGGCCGTCCGGTGCTCAGCCGGCTCAATTTGCGCATCGACGACGACGACCGCATCGCGCTCTTGGGCGCCAACGGCAACGGCAAATCGACGCTGGCGAAACTCGTCGCCGGGCGGCTGGCGCCCGCGAGCGGACGCCTCAGCCGCTTCGACCGCCTCTCGGTTGCCTACTTCGCCCAGCACCAGATCGACGAGCTCGATCCGGCGAGGTCCGCCTACGATCACCTGCGGGTGCTGATGCCCGATGCCGCCGAGGCCGACGTGCGGGCGCGCGCTGGCGGCTTCGGCTTCCCGCTTCAGCGCATGAACACGCCGGCCGCCGACCTCTCCGGCGGCGAGAAGGCGCGGCTGCTCCTCGGCCTCGCCACCTTCGCCGGGCCCGACCTGATGATCCTCGACGAGCCGACGAACCATCTCGACATCGACGCGCGCGAGGCCCTCGTCGTCGCGCTCGCCGAGTACTCCGGCGCCGTCATCCTCATCAGCCACGACCGCCACCTGGTCGAGACCTCGGCCGACCGGCTGTGGCTGGTCGCGGGCGGCACGGTGCGGCCGTGGGAGGGCGACATGGACGATTATCGCCGCGCCGTGCTCGAGGGTGACCCGATCGGCTGTCCGCAGTCGCCAGCACCCCCAGGCAGTGGGGCAAACAGCACAGTCAATGGGGGTCGCACCCGGCAAAAAACACCCCCCGACACCGCCCGGGCCCGCCGCCGCGACGCCGCGGCGCGGCGGGCGGAGACCGCGCCTTTGCGTCAAAAAGTCAGGGAAAGCGAGGCGATGATCGAAAAGCTTCGCAGCGAGATTCAGGCGATCGACCTAAAGCTTTCCGACGCCAGCCTTTACGGCCGCGACCCGGGTGCGGCCACGCGCCTCGCCAAGGCCCGCGCCGACGCCGCCAGGGCGCTGGAAACGGCGGAAAACCAATGGCTTTCCGCCACCGCCGCTTACGAGGCGGCCACTCTTCAACCGTGATCTGTCCATCCAACAAGGTGCCCCGGCCCGTCAGACGGGACCGGAATAAGGGTGCTCGCCCAAGCTCATTCCGCATCTGCAGTCTGGACGCTAGGCTCGCCGCGCCCCGGAGTGGTCTGCAGCGGTATTCCGACGAAAGGCCTTTCGACAGCAAGGTGGCGACTTAGCCCCCGGCGAGCCAAGACGACGGCGACAGTCAGGCCAATAAAGACGGTCCAGGTGATCGGCGCCATGCGAATGTCATGGTCCCCGCCCAGCCACCATGGCGCGAAGTCGATGCTGACAAGTCCTCCCCTGGGAAGGATCTCGCCGACTGCGAGCAACCCCGCATGCAACCCGATCGAGCACGACAGCGACGCGGTCGCCATATACGTGGTTGCCAGCAGGATTCCCAGAAGCGTCAGACCGACGAACAGCGGGAACCGTTCCGGTGTGAACCACGCCAACGGGTCACGAATGTCGTGGGCGCATGCGAACAGCAGCGACGACACAAGTACCGCCGAGCCGGTAACGACGCGGGAGGCGTTCCATCGCAAATAGCTGACCAGAAAACCGCGAAACAGGATTTCCTCGGCCGTCGCCAGCACACAGCCTATCAAAACGTCCAAGAACAGCGTCACGGCATAAAGAGGAGTGAGCCTGTCCCCAAGAGACCATTGCAACTGTCCTGCTTGGGCGAGCACAAGGTAGAGCAGCAGGACGGCCAGGGACGCCACGCAGAAGAACAATGCGAAGCCGCGCGCTGCAGTCCGTCCGGCGGAGTAGTAGAGCCGGGCGTACTGTGCCCAGCCAACCGGGGACGCGACCTTCATGAATGCGCCGACGGCGATGATGGCCACGAGATAGACAATGACGATGCTTGCTCCGCTCTTCTTATAGATTGACAGGAAACCGCCAGTGGCCTTGAAGACGAGCTCCAGCGCTTGGGCACACAGGGCGATTGCCGCAATCAGCAGCAGCACGCGAAGATAGCGCGAGGCGTGAACGTCCATCTCAGCGCCGTGAGGCGGCGGGGGTGGGCAAATGTTGAGGAGGCGGCTGCCGGCAAGGAGTGCTCATTCCTTCGCTTTCCATCGACCATCGGGCAGCTGCTGCCAATAGGTCACGGCATGTCCTGCCGCCTTGGCGGCTTTCCAGGACTCTCGCGCTCGTTCAAGCGCGGCGGGATCCTTGCCGTCGAAGATCACCACTGCCCGTTCATAGCCAGTGAGATCCGGCATCTCGGTGCCATCGGCAACGAACCGGACGTTCGCATGGTTGGGGTTGTCGGCACCGGTGGTCAGGTAGATGGGCTGGGCGTTCGCGCGACCATCCTTGGCCGTTCCGTGCGGCAGGAATCCCTCCTGACGGTACGTCCACAGCTGCGCATCTAGCGCCTCGCAACGCTCCTCCGAGTCCACCTGAACCACCACACGCCATCGACGCTGAAGGCATTTGTCCAGAAGCTCGGGCAGCACCCGCTCGAGCGGCTGTCGTTCCAAATGATAGAAGAAGACGTCGGTCATCGCTCGTAGTTGTCGGCCACCAGCCGATCGAGCAGACGCACGCCCCAGCCTGATGCCCACGACCGGTTTATCTCGGTTTGCGGCGAACCCATGGCGGTGCCGGCGACATCGAGGTGCGCCCACGGGGTATCCTTGACAAACCGCTTCAGGAACTGCGCGGCGGTGACTGCGCCCGCATCACGACCGCCCACGTTCTTGACATCGGCGAACTTGGAGTCGATCTGCCTGTCGTATTCGTTGCCGAGCGGCATTTGCCACACGCGTTCGCCGGTCGCTTTGCCGGCAGCGAGGAGCTTGGCGGCGAGCACGTCGTCGGTGGCGAACAGCCCGGCATGGTGATGGCCGAGCGCGACGATGATCGCGCCCGTGAGCGTGGCCAGATCGACGATGATTTTGGGTTTGAAACGATCCTCGGTGTAGGCGAGCGCGTCCGCCAGTACGAGGCGACCCTCGGCATCGGTGTTGACGATCTCGATGGTGCGTCCGCTCATCGCCGTGACAATGTCACCGGGCCGTTGGGCAGTGGCGCTCGGCATGTTCTCAACGATGCCGATGACCCCGACCACGTTGACGCGAGCCTTGCGCGCAGCAAGGGCGTGCACCAGGCCGGTCACGGCCGCCGCACCCGCCATATCGCCCTTCATGTCCTGCATGTTCTGGGCCGGCTTGATCGAGATGCCGCCAGTATCGAAGACCACGCCTTTGCCGACGAAGGCGATGGGCGCATCGTTGGCGCGACCGCCGTTCCAACGCATAATCACCAAACGCGGTGGTCGGGCCGAGCCTTGCGCAACCCCGAGCAGGGCGTTCATGCCGAGCTTTCTCACGCCGTGCTCGTCGAGCACTTCGACCTTTGCCCCCACCTTTGTCAGCGCCTTGGCGCGATCAGCGAATTCAGTGGGACCGAGGACGTTGGCCGGCTCGTTGACAAGGTCGCGCGCCAGTAGAACACCAGCGGCAAGCGCCGCGCGCGCTGTCCACGCCCTGCGTGCACGCGTCACATCGGCGACGACAATACTGACCGCTATACGCTGCCGCTGAGGTTCGTCGTCCCGCCCGGCAGTGGGTTTGTACTTGTCAAAAGTGTACGCGCGCAGCTTCATGCCGAGCGCAAAATCGGCAGCGGCGCCGTTCGGCAGGCGCCGTCCGTCCGGGCGCTCGAAAAGAACCGTCGCCGTCTTGGCTTTGCCGAGCGCCCCCATGGCGGCGCCGCCCAGTCTCATCCAGTCATCGCCACCAATGTTGGCGAGTTCACCGGTACCGACCAGCACCGTCCGCTGCATGTCACCGCCTACCGGGGCTATCAACTCGAGGGTACTCCGTGCCTTGGCAGTGAAGCCGGCGAGCTCGGCCGCGCGCCGAACGAAATCACCGATTCCCATGGCGCGGGCCGTAGGGCCCGCCACCAGACCTGGCGCGGCAAGCAAGACCACTGTGCCCGCCGGCTTGTGGCTTTTGCCGGCAAACACAATTTCGGCACAATCAGTCATTGGAAGCTCGGTCGGCCAAAATCGAACAACGGTTGGGCGCGCTACGATAGCAGACCAAACGCCGACGGCCAGCCGGTCGGTGCTTGTCGCGATTGTCGGGTCCCGCCAATCGCTTCATAATCCGCTCGGCGCGCCGCCGCGGCGACAGGATGCTCATGCGACTCATCGAACGGTACATCTTTGGCCGGATGGCCGGAACGTTTGCGCTGACATTTGTGGCCGTGGGTTCGGCAGTGTGGCTTGCTGCTGCTCTCAACCAGTTCAACCTCGTCACCGAGAAAGGGCAGGGTCTTGCCCTGTTCCTTCGGGTCTCGCTGTTCTCGGCTCCGGTTCTGGTCATCGTTGTCATGCCAGTCGCCGCCCTGATCGCGGTCGTCCATACCATGACGACGCTCAACGGCGACTCCGAACTTGCCGTTATCAACGCCACCGGGGCCCCCCAGCTTGCCACGCTCAAGCCAGCCCTCCTTATCGGGGTGATCACAATGGCTGTCGTTGCGGCTATGACCCTTTACTTCGCGCCACTGTCAAGCAGGCTCGGACAATCGCTGATCACCAGCGTGCGCAGCGACATCCTGACGTCGATCATTCGCGAAGGTCAATTCATGACGTTGGCGAAAGGCCTAACGTTCCACATGCAAAGCCGTGCCGTTGATGGATCGCTTCATGGCATCTTCATCGCCGACGATCGCGATCCCGACCACTCCAGTATCTACCTGGCCCAAACCGGAGCCGTCCTGCACAATCCGCTGGGCGTGTTCCTGATCATGACCAACGGCATGATCCAGAGGCGCAGCAAGATCGACGGGTCGATTTCGATGATCGAATTCTCGTCGTATGCCTTCGATCTGTCGACGCTGGCAAGTCAGGGGGCGGCTCCGGCTGTGCCGCCGTCGCAACGATCAACCGCGTATCTGTTCGACCCGGAACCTGACGATCCCTATTTCCGGCGGTCGCCTCGTCTGTTTCGCACCGAACTCCACAAGCGCCTGGCCACCCCCCTCTACGGCCTGGCAATCGCCTTGATTCCGCTGATGTTCATCGGGCAGGCCGTATCTCCGCGAGAAAGCCGGGCGGCGAGTGTCACCGTGGCGGGGGCAATCGCCCTGGTCCTTGGCATCTGTCTGCTTTTCTTGCCAAGTATGGCCGACAATTTCGCCGGCGCCGTCCCTGTCCTCTACGCGCTGCCTGTGGGAGCTACGATCATCAGCATCGCACTGGTGGCTGCAGGCATTCAACTGAGGCCGCCAGCGCGCTTCGGCGCTTTCGGGGACAGGTTGTTCCGCAAGGTCAGTTGGCTGTTGCGGGTCGAAGCGGCAATTCCCGGCGGTGACTGAGTCCGGCCGCAGCGATGATCAGCGCGACTCTTTTTTTCTACTTTGCGCGTCAGATCACGAAGACCGTTGGTGCGTTCTACCTGCTGTTGGTCCTGCTGATCGGACTCGTCAACCTCGTCGATTACTTCGGCGAGGCGCTCCGCTCAAATATTGCGGTCGGACCGCAGGTGGCAGCGCTCGCCTTCTTGCGGGTACCGCGTCTGGTCGACGATGTCATCCCGTTGGTTGTGCTCTATGGGTCGATCGCCACTTTCGTCGTCGCCAATCGACGCCTTGAGGTGGTCGTCGCCCGAGCGGCCGGAATCTCGGCGTGGCAGTTCCTGCTGCCGGCCTGCGTTAGCGCGCTGCTCCTCGGCGCGCTGGCGACGGCGGCGCACAATCCCATTGCCGCATCATTGCAGGAACGCTCCAACGCCCTGGCGGCCCAAATCTTTGCCAAGAACCACGGGCAGGTCGAAGGCCGGACCGGGCCGGTGTGGATTCGCCAGTCCGTCGACGGTATCGATTCGATCATCGGCGCGACCGAGTCGCACGACGAGGGTCTCGGCCTCAGCGGTGTAACGGCCTATGTTTTCAACCCCGACGGGAGCTTTCATGAGCGAATCGACGCCGCCACCGCCGACTACACGCCGGGCAACTGGCGGTTGCAGGATGCGACCATAACGGCACCGAGCGCGACCCCACGGCGGGAGCCCCTGCATCTGCTAGCCACAAATCTGTCGCCGAGCGAGGTAAAGCGCGCCTTTCTGAATGTCGGCGCGGTCTCGTTTTGGCGGTTACCCGCGTTGATTGCCTCGGCGCGGCGTGCCGGCGTGCCCACCGAGCGCTATGAACTTCGCTATAATGTGCTGCTGTCGCGACCGTTCCTGTTCGTGGCGATGGTGCTTATCGCCGCCAACGTGTCGCTCAGATTCTCGCGCTCGCGCAATCTGGGGCGGATGATTATTACTGGCGTGGGTGTGGGCTTCATGCTTTATGTTGTGATGAAAACCGCGTCGGACCTGGGCAGTGGTGGCGTCGTGCCGCCAATGGTTGCGGCGTGGTTGCCCGCCGTCGTGGCGACGCTGCTTGGAGTCACGGTGCTGCTGCATCTGGAGGACGGATGAGCGGAGCAGGATCGCTCCGGGCCTCTTGGGCGGGCTGGCCGCGCGGCGCGGTGGCGCTGCTGGTCGCAGCCAACGCCCTGTTGCTGTTCTTCGCGGCAATGCCGCCGGTCCTGGCGGCGGATATCGGCGCCGCCGTTTACAGTGCTCCCGCCTATGATCTCGCCGTCGGCAGACAGGCAAAGCGCCCGCCCGAGCGGATGCTCCTCGAGTCGGACCAACTCCTCTACGACTACGACAACGACACGGTCTCGGCCGTGGGCAACGTCACGATCTACTACGCCGGTTACACGCTGCAGGCGGACAAGGTCACCTACAACAAGCGGAGCGGGCGGTTGGCAGCCTCGGGCCGGGTCAAACTCACCGACCCGAGCGGCGCTACCGCCTATTCCGACTTCATCGACATAACCGACGATTTTCGCGACGGCTTCGTGCAATCACTCCGGGTCGAGACGCCGCAGGACGCCTACTTCACGGCACAGAGCGCCGAACGGCGTGCCGGCGAGACCACCACGTTCGTCAACGGCTCCTACACGGCTTGCAAGCCGTGCGCGGACCATCCGGAGAAGCCGCCGCTGTGGAACATCAAGGCGACGAAGATCGTCATCGACCACAAAGAGCACATGGTCTACTTCACCGACGCCCGCATCGAGTTCTTTGGCTTGCCAGTCGCGTGGCTGCCCTATTTCGCGATGGCCGACCCGTCGGTGCGGCGCAAGTCGGGCCTGCTGACGCCGCGCTTCGGCTACTCGGCCAAACTCGGCGCGCAAGCGACGCTGCCGTATTTCTGGGCCATGGCGCCCAACTACGACCTCACTTTCACCCCGACCGTGCTCTCGCGACAGGGCTTCCTCGGCGAAGTCGCATGGCGTCATCGGCTGCAGCACGGCCAATACACCATCGACGCGGTCGGGATCAGGCAGCTTGACAAGAATGCGTTCAATTCGAACTCGCCATCGTATCGCGATTGGCGCGGTGCCATTCGCACCACCGGCCAGTTCTACCTCAACCGGGACTGGACGCTCGGCTGGGACGGGACGCTGTCGAGCGACCGGACGTTCACCCGCGACTACTCGGTCCTGAACAGCGACACGTCGGAAACGACCTCCACTATTCACCTGACCGGTCTCAAGGATCGCAACTTCTTCGAGGCACGCGCCTCCTATTTCCAGATTCTGACCGACCAAAGCTCTTCGACCCTGTCCTATCCTGAACAATACGACCAGGGCCGCCAGGCTATCGTTGCACCCGTCGTCGATTATCACCGCGTTGCCGGCAAATCGTATTTCGGCGGAGAACTTTCCTTCAACGACAATCTCACGGTGCTGACGCGGTCGGAGGACGACCCGTTCGAGCCGTTTTCGACCATGCCGCCGTACCCGTACAAATATTTTCTGGGAACCGCCGGCACCTATGCGCGACTGACCAAGGAAATCGACTGGCGGCGACAGATCATCGGCCCGTTTGGCCAAGTGTTCACACCATTCGCGTCTGTGCGCGGCGACGCCTTCTTTCTGAACGGCCAGACCAGTGATGCGATCAATGCCGGCCTTACCGACGACTCGACGGCGTTTCGCTTCATGCCGGCGGCGGGCATCGAGTGGAGTTGGCCGATTCTGATCACCAGCGCAGGCGCAACCCAGATCATCGAGCCGAAGGCGCAGCTTATCGTGCGGCCGGACCAGACCGGGTTCGGAACGCTGCCCAACAACGACTCGCAAAGCCTGGTTTTCGATGCCAGCGACCTGTTCAAAATCAACAAGTACAGCGGCTACGACGATATCGAAAGCGGCACGCGGCTCAATATCGGCCTCGTCTACAATGCCACGCTCGCGAGCGGCGCGACGGTCGACGGGACGTTTGGACAGTCGATCCAACTTGCCGGACAGAATCCATACAGCATGCCGGATCTGGCCGGCGTCGGGCCATATTCCGGCCTGGCGACTGATTCATCCGACTACGTCGCCGACCTGTCGATCGATAGTGGAGTCGGACCCCGCTTCACCGCCAGCAGCCGTTTCGACCAATCCACTTTCGCGGTCAATCGCTGGGAACTGGAAGCAACCACCGCGCTCGGACCGGTGACCGCCTCCACCGCCTATCTCTATCTTCGCCAGAACCCCTACAGCGGCACCGGCGATCCGACATCGGTCGTGCGCAGTGCCGCTTCGGTCAATCTGGCGCCGAGTTGGCGCGCCTTTGGATCGCTAACCTACGACATCGCCAATTCGGCACTGGCCGCCGACAGTTTCGGTGTGGCCTTCGACAGCGACTGCCTGACTTTCTCGCTGGCTTACAGCGAAACCCGCAAGAACTACACCGACATCGCCCCCGACCGCTGGGTGGGCCTCAGGCTTGAACTGCGGACACTGGGCGAGGCCGGCGTAAACGCCAATCTGAGCAAGCTGACCGATTGACCATGGGCCGCACGTGCCGCAACTGCTGTTCTCCCATTCTTTCGCCTCAATCCACGCAATGATGCGGCTGCGCATGCTGGGCGGTTGGCAGATTCCCTTGAAGTCACTGAGCGATCGGCGATTGGAACGAGCGGTAGCCGCCGGCGTGGTCGTGGCGGCGATGGCCGGATTGAGCGCGTGCAGCGCCGTGGGCGACTTGTTCCACCACTCGCCCGAGACCGCCGTTACGGCCATGGGCCCCGATACCTCGACCAAAGTCGAGGTGGGTCACCTGCCGGGAGACACTTCGATCCCGGTGCTGGCCAACGATCAACCGATCACTCGCTACGACATCAACCAGCGGGCTGCCCTGATGCAGATCGGAGGCATGAAAGGCGGCACGAAGGCGGCGACCGACGAGTTGATCGACGAAACGCTGAAAATGTACGAGGCGGCGAAGCGTGGGGTATCGGTACCGCAGGCTCGTGTTGATGCGGCTTACGCCTCCATCGCCAAACATCTCAAGTTGACCCCGGACGGGCTCACCAAGGCATTGGCGAGCCGCGGAATTGCGGCGGCGTCGCTGAAGAAGCGGCTGCGAGCGCAGATGACCTGGGCAGAGTTGGTGCGGGCGAAGGCCCAGGCGACGGCGCAGGTCACCAACGCCGACGTCACATCGGCAATGATGGCGAAGGGCAACTCCGATATCGCGACGTCGACGGAGTATACGCTGCAGCAGATCGTGTTCGTCGTGCCGCCCGGTTCACCGAACGCCCTCTACGTGCAGCGGCGGCACGAGGCGGAGGCTTTCCGCACCCGCTTCGCTGGATGCGACAACAGTCTCCACCAGGCAAGCGCGTTGCGGGGTGTCGTCGTCAAGGACATCGGCCGGCGCATGGCAAGCGAGCTTGTCGGTCCTCAAGGCGAGGCCATCAAGAAGACGCCCGTGGGCCGTACTGCTCCTCCATTCCAAAGCGATAGCGGAATCGAGGTGATTGCGGTTTGCTCGACCCGCGATATTCAGAGTACGGCGCTGGCGCGCGCCCAGGTCGAAAGTGAACTGATGCAGAAGCAGAGCGAAGGCCTTGGCAAGGATTACCTCAAGGAACTGCGCGACCGTGCGATCATCGAATACCGTTGAGGCGGGTTGGCCCGGGACCTAGCGCCCACGATGCCGCCGCTTGCTCTGACGATGGGAGAACCGGCCGGCATCGGCCCCGATTTGACGCTGGCGGCATGGCTGCGACGCCGCCAATTCGGCTTACCCCCGTTCTACTGCCTGGCGGATCCCGCTTTCCTTGCTGGTCGGGCCGAGGCACTCGGCATGGACTGTCCGATCGAGTCGCTGTCGCCGGTCGCTGTCGAGGCGTGTTTCGACCGCGCTCTGCCGGTGGTGCCGCTGGCGGCGACGGTGAAGAGCACGCCTGGGCAGCCCGATCCGATCAATGCCGCGGCGGTCATCGAGGCGATCGCGCGAGCCGTCGGAGACGTGTGCGAGGGCACGGCCTCAGCGGTCGTGACCAATCCGATCAGCAAGAAGACGCTGTATGAAGCGGGTTTTCACCACCCCGGTCACACCGAGTTCCTCGGCACGCTGTCGACGGCATGGACCGGAACGGCCGTCCGACCTGTGATGATGCTGGTCGGGCCCGAATTGAAGGTCGTGCCGGTCACCATCCACGTCCCGCTGAAGGACGTGCCTGCTACATTGACGCAGGAGCTGATCGTGGCGACCGCGCGCACCGTCGCCGGCGAACTGAGACGCCGCTTTGCGATCCCGCAACCGCGGCTCGCCATCAGCGGTCTCAACCCGCACGCCGGCGAGGGAGGTGCTCTCGGCGACGAAGAGGACACAATCGTGCGGCCGGCCGTGGCCACCCTCAACAGCGAGGGCATCGTTGCGCGCGGACCGATGGCCGCCGACACGATGTTCCACCCGGCAGCACGGACCGGCTACGACGCGGCACTGTGCATGTACCACGACCAGGCATTGATCGCGGCCAAAACCTTGGCCTTTGCGGAGACGGTCAACGTAACCCTCGGACTGGCCTTCGTGCGCACCTCTCCGGACCACGGCACGGCGTTCGACATCGCGGGAACCGGTCGCGGCGACCCGTCGAGTCTAGCGGCGGCGGTGCGCCTGGCCGCCGCCATACGGCGCAATGAAATGGCGCAATGAACCGGATCGACGACCTGCCACCGCTCAGGGACGTCATCCAACGCCACAACATAAGCAGCAGGAAATCGCTTGGCCAAAACTTCCTGCTCGACCTTAATCTCACAGCCCGCATCGCGCGGGCCGCCGGCGATCTCGCGGGTGTCACCGTTGTCGAGGTCGGCCCGGGACCGGGCGGACTGACCCGGGCGCTGATTGCGGCCGGGGCCCTGCGGGTGGTCGCGATCGAGCGTGACGAACGCTGCGTGGCGGCGCTCAGCGAGATCGCGCAACGCTATCCCGGTCGACTGACGATCGTCGAGGCGGATGCGCTCGCGGTTGACATGGCGGCGTTGGCGCGTGGCCGCACGCGCATCGTGGCCAACCTCCCTTACAACGTCGCGACCCCCCTCCTCATCGGCTGGCTCAAAGCCGAACCGTGGCCGCAATGGTACGATTCGATGACTTTGATGTTCCAGCGCGAGGTGGCGGAACGCATCGTTGCAGCCGCCGGCACTGAAGGCTACGGCAGGCTCAGCGTCATGACCGGGTGGCGGGCTTGTGCGAAGATCCTGTTCGACGTGTCACCGCGGGCGTTCACACCGTCGCCCAAGGTCACGTCATCGGTCGTCCAGGTCGTGCCGCGGCCTGTTCCCCTGACCTGCGATGTGGCGTCCCTGGAGCAGGTGACCGCCGCCGCGTTCGGCCAGCGGCGCAAGATGCTGCGGCAAAGCCTCAAAGGGCTCGCAGTGGATGCCGGCGTGCTGCTCGCCGAGGCCGGCATCGCCGAGACGCGGCGCGCAGAGGAAATCGACGTCGCCGGTTTTGTCGCGCTGGCGCGGGTGCTGAATTCGCGGCGGGCGCAGCCTCGCTGAGTTGGCTCGACCAGCTATACCGACAACAGGCCGGACACCAGCTCCGCCAGTTGCGGCCGACGAATGCGCTTGTGCCGCTCGGCGACCAGAATTGCACGCACGATCGCCAGTGATCGCTGCAAATCGTCGTTGACAAGCACGTATTCGTATTCATTCCAGTGCTCGATCTCGGCGCGGGCGTTGGCGAGACGGCGGCCGATGGCGGCCTGGTTGTCCTCGGCGCGCCGCTCGAGGCGGGCGTGGAGTTCAGCCATCGACGGGGGCAGGAGAAAAACCCGAACAATATCGTTCGCCATCGCCTCGGCGATCTGGCGCGTTCCCTGCCAATCGATGTCGAAAAGCACGTCGTTGCCCATTTTCAGCGCCTGCTCGACCGGAACTCGCGGCGTCCCGTAGAGACTGCCGTGCACTTCGGCCCACTCGAGCAACTCGCCCCGCTCCCGCATCTGGGTGAAACGCTCCACCTCGACAAAATGATAGTGGACGCCGTCGACCTCGCTTGGACGACGGGTACGCGTGGTAACTGAAATCGAGAGGGCGAGATCGCTTTCGGTTTCCAGCAGCATCCGCGCCAGCGTCGACTTGCCGGCCCCGGATGGCGATGAGAGCACGAGCATCAGCCCGCGCCGGGAGGCAGTGGGACGAGCCATCGCTACTCCAGATTTTGTATCTGTTCGCGCATCTGCTCCACCAATGCCTTCAGTTCGAGGCCGATCGCCGTCAATGCGCGATCGTTCGATTTGGCACACAGCGTGTTCACTTCGCGATTGAATTCTTGAGCAAGGAAATCGAGCCGACGGCCCACCGGACCGCCCTCGGCCAGGAGGCCGCGAGCAGCTGCAATATGGGCGTCCAGGCGGTCGGTTTCCTCGCCGATGTCCGCCTTGTTGGCCAGCAACACGGCCTCCTGGAACAGGCGGTCCGAATCAAGCGCCGGGGCCGCGTCAAGCAGCGCGGCGATCTGTTCGGCGAGGCGTTTGCGGATCGCATCGGGCGTACGGGAAGGGAGATTCTTGGCAGAGCGCACAAAACGTTCGATCTCATCGAGGCGGCCATGCAGCACCGCGGCGATGGCGGCACCCTCGTTGCGACGGGCGTCGATGAGATCAGCCAATGCCCTGTCAAGGTCGGCCAGCAGCATACCGGCGAGACGCTCGCGCGTCGCCTCGTTCGGCTCGACTTCGGCGGTCTCCACGACACCGCGCACCGAAAGGATGCCATCGAGGGTCGGAGGTTGAACCTCGAGACGCGCGCCGATCGCTGCCATCGCGGCGATGATCTCGGCTAACACTTCCTCGTTGATGCGGATGCGCGTGGTGCCGGGCTGCTGATGGGCAGAAAGCGTGGCTTGGACATTGCCGCGCACCAGGCTGGCGGCGACGCGCTCACGCGCGGTGAATTCGACATATTCAAAGCCTGGTGGCAACCGCAGGCGAAGGTCAAGGCCCTTGCCGTTGACCGATCGAATCTCCCAGGTCCACCGATAGGTCTCGCCGGCACCGTCGCAACGGGCAAAGCCGGTCATGCTGCAAAGGGGCATAGCGAGACCGCAAACCCATGAGAATCGGTGGACGCCACGACGGGCCGATATCATAAGACCCGCAGGTCGCCCGCGATTCAAGTCGTTCAGCGGATCGTCAGGGGCGAAGATGCGGCTGGAGTTGCATGGGCCCGTTGTCGTTTGCCGACGGGGCGGTTGGCGACAACGCCAGGGGCGCCTCGGAATCGGACTTGGCCGGAGTCGCAGCAGTCGCTGGCGCGCTATCGCCCGGCGCCGCCTCTGCGTTGGCGGCATCGGTTGGAGTGCCGGCATCGCCGGGGCCCATCGTCACCGGAGCGGTCGTCTCGCCGGAAGCCTTGTTGATCTCGCGCCAGCGAGCAACGTTGCGCAGGTGCGCCTCGTAGGTCTCGGCGAAGGTGTGGCCGCCGTTGCCGTCGGCGACGAAGAAAAGATCGCGCGTGCGCGAGGGATTGGCGACAGCCTCGAGCGAGGCCCGGCCGGGATTGGCAATCGGTCCGGGGGGCAGTCCATCCACGACATAGGTGTTGTAGGGTGACTTGGTTGCGAGATCGGCGCGGGTCAGCGTGTAGTCGCGCGGCTTGCCGGCTTCGTTGAACAGGGCATAGATGACGGTCGGGTCCGACTGCAGGCGCATGTTGAGTTTGAGGCGGTTGATGAAGACGGCGGCGACCCGGCTGCGCTCGTCGGCGAGCGCGGTTTCTTTCTCGACCATGGAAGCCAGGATCACCAACTGCTCGGGCGTTGTGATCGGCAGGTCGGGCGCACGGTGGCTCCACACTCTGGCCACCACCGAATCGCGCTCGCGCTGCATGCGGTCAAGGAGGCCTTGGCGCGTGTCACCGCGCGTAAACTTGTAGGTATCCGGCAGCAGCGAGCCCTCGGGCGGGATTTTGGTGACGTCGCCCGCCAGCACGTCGTCGGCGAGGAGCAGATCGACGATCTGTTTGCTGGTCAGACCCTCCGGTATGGTGACCGAATAGAGAATGCCCTTGCCTGAGACCATCGTGTCCATGATGTCGCGCATGCTGGCGTGCGCCGGGATCAGGTACTCGCCTGCCCTGAGGTTCCTCTGCTGCTTGTCGAGCATGACGCCGGCGACGAACAGCCACTTGTTGGCGATGAAGCCTTCCTGCTGCAGCTTGTCCGCGATTGCGCTCAAGCCGGTCTGACGGTGGACGGCAAAGGCCCGTGCCTGCTCGAGACCGCCGGGTCTGTTGAACTGCACCTTGGCCAGAACGACCGCGCCACCGGCGAGGACCACGCCAATCACCAGCACCGTCACAACGAAATTCAAGAAAACCACCAGAGGATGGCGAACTGCGCGCGACCGTGGCGGCGGCGGCGGTACCCGCTCTGGTTGCAGGGCCTCGGAGGGACTCTTCGGCGAGGCACGACCAAGAGAGGAGGAAAGCCGCGCGGAAAGCGATTCCGCATCGTCGCGATGGCGTTCCCGGTCGTCCGTCATGTCATGCACTCTGACGTCAGCTCCCCGTTTGTTGGCCGGCGACGGGCGACTGTATCACCGATTATGGCCAAAGCGGGATAGGTGACCTGCGGCTCATCCATGACGGCGGAAGATCAAACAGGCGTTGGTTCCACCGAATCCGAACGAGTTGGACAACACCACGTCCACGGACCGTTCGCGCGCCCGGTGCGGGACCAAATCGATTGCCGTAACCACCGATGGGTTGTCGAGGTTGAGGGTCGGCGGCACGACGTTGTCGCGAATGGCGAGCAAGGCAAAGATCGCTTCGACCGCGCCGGCGGCGCCGAGGAGATGGCCGATCGCGGATTTCGTCGAGGACATGCTCACTCGCCCGGCGGCGTTGCCGACCAAGCGCTCGATCGCCTTCAGCTCGATTTCGTCACCGAGTTGCGTCGAGGTGCCGTGGGCGTTGATGTAGTCGATCTGGTCGGGCATGAGCCCTGCCCGATTGAGCGCCATGCGGACGCAACGCTCGGCACCGTCCCCATCCTCGGCTGGCGCGGTGATGTGGTGAGCGTCACCGGAAAGGCCATAGCCGACGATCTCGCCATAAATTCTGGCGCCGCGCGCCAGAGCGTGCCCACGCTCCTCGAGCACGACGACGCCGGCACCCTCGCCGATGACGAATCCGTCGCGATCGCGGTCGTAGGGACGCGACGCTTGGCCCGGCCGGTCGTTGAAATGGGTCGACAGGGCCTTGGAGGCGGCGAAGCCGGCGATCGCCAACCGATCGACGGGCGACTCGGTTCCGCCGGCGACCATCACATCGGCGTCGCCGAGCGCGATCAGGCGGCCGGCGTCGCCGATGGCGTGGGCACCCGTTGAACAGGCGGTGACCACCGCGTGGTTGGGGCCTTTCAAATGGTGGCGGATCGACACCTGCCCGGCAGCCAGATTGATGAGGCGGCCGGGGATGAAGAAGGGGCTTATGCGACGCGGTCCGCGGTCGCGCAGGGTGAGCGCTGCCTCCTCGATACCGGAGAGCCCGCCGATGCCGGAGCCGATCAGAACGCCGGTGGCGACCTGATCGTCATAGGTATCCGGGTGCCAGCCGGCGTCGTCGAGGGCCTGGGCCGCCGCGGCGACGGCGTAGACAATGAACAAATCGACGCGCCGGCTTTCCCTGGGCTCCATCCACTCGTCCGGATCGAACTTGCCCTGCGCCGCCGCACCCGAGGGAATACGGCCGGCTATTTGAGAGCTGAGATCATCAACCGGGAATTCAGTGATCCGGCGGATGCCGGACTGGCCGGCAAGCAGGTTCGACCAGGAAATCTCGACACCGCAACCAAGCGGCGACACCATCCCCAGTCCGGTGACAACGACCCGTCTCATGGCAGCGCGCGCCCCGCTTGGCGCAATCAGGGCCGAGGCGGAATGCCCGGATCAGGCAGTGGTCTTTTGCAGGAACCCGATGGCGTCGCCGACGGTCAAGATGGTTTCGGCGGCATCGTCGGGAATCTCGACGCCGAACTCTTCCTCGAAGGCCATGACGAGCTCGACAGTATCGAGACTGTCGGCGCCAAGATCATCGATAAAGCTGGCGTTGTCAGTGACTTTCTCCGCATCGACGCCGAGATGCTCCACCACAATCTTCTTTACCCGCTCAGCGATGTCGCTCATTTGCAGAACCTCAGTTGCCTTCACCTGATCCACTCGAAAGAGCCTCGCCCCGCGAGTAGTCGATCTTCCGTCTCTGCACGGTACGGGTGGATGCGCCCCAACAGAATCGATGCAACGTCGTCACGGTAGCCGACGGGGAAACGGCACGTACGACATACCGCCAGCATCGGCGCAGAGGCCGGTCGTAACACACTTTTTCCGCCTTTGCCAACAGCGCAAGCTACCCCGCCACAGCGGTCGCCGGCCGCCGGGTCGGCACAAAATTGCCTCATCATATCATGGCCATGCCGCCGTTGACGTGAAGCGTCTGGCCGGTCACATAAGCAGCTTCGTCGGAAGCCAGAAAGACGGCCGCCGCAGCAATGTCGGCAGGCGTGCCCAAGCGACCGGCGGGAATGCGCTGCAAGATGCGCGCCTGCTGAGTCTCGTTGAGGGCGTCGGTCATCGGCGAGGCGATGAAACCCGGCGCGATGCAGTTGACGGTGACGTTGCGTGTGGCGATCTCGGCAGCGAGCGACTTGGTCATGCCGGTGAGCCCGGCTTTCGAGGCCGCATAGTTCGCCTGACCCGGGTTGCCGGTAGTGCCGACGACGGAAGTGATCGAAATGATGCGGCCGCGTCGCTGACGCAGCATGCCGCGCAGGACCGCGCGCGACAGCCGAAACGCCGCCGTCAGGTTGACATCGAGCACGCGTTGCCAGTCCTGGTCCGACATACGGGCGACCAAGGTGTCGCGGTTGGCGCCGGCGTTGTTGACGAGGATATCGACGCTGGCGCCAAGGGCCGCTTCGGCAGCCGGTACTAGCTTCTCGATGGCGCTGGCGTCGGCAAGATCGCACGGTACGACGTGGCAGCGGCCGGCCAACTCGCTCGCCAGTGCCGCCAGAGCGTCGTGCCGCGTGCCCGACAACACGACGGTGGCGCCCTGAGCGTGCAGCGCACGGCTGATCGCACCGCCGATGGCCCCACTTGCCCCGGTCACCAGCGCGCGTCTGTCGGTCAGTTCGAACAATGGTGTCGGTGTCCTCGGCTCAGGTAAGACGGGCAACCGCCGCATCGACATCGGCCGGCGAACCAACCGCAAGGGTCTCCGCCCCGTCGACGATTCGTCGCGCCAGACCGGATAGCACCTTGCCGGCCCCGACCTCAACGAACAGATCGACGCCGGCGCCGGCGAGCCACTCCATGCTTTCGCGCCAGCGCACCACGCCGGTCACCTGTTCGACGAGGCGGCGGCGGATTTCCTCCGGATCCGAGATCGGGCGGGCCGTGACGTTGGCGACAAGCGGTACGGCCGGTTCGGCCAGCGCAGCACCGGCGAGCGCGTCCGCCATCACGCCAGCGGCCGGCGCCATCAGCGAACAATGAAAAGGGGCGCTCACCGGGAGCAGGATCGCACGCTTGGCCCCGCGCGTGCGCGCCAACTCGACGGCACGCTCGACCGCGACCCGGTCGCCGGAGATAACCACCTGGCCACCGCCGTTGTCGTTGGCCACCTGGCAAACCCGCCCGCCGGCGGCAGCGGTGGCAACCTCGCCGGCGGCGCTGACGTCGAGACCCATGATTGCAGCCATTGCGCCACTGCCGACCGGCACGGCTGCCTGCATGGCGCGGCCGCGGGTGCGCAACAGCCGGGCCGCGTCGCCCACCGACAAGCAGCCGGCGGCGGCGAGCGCCGAATATTCGCCAAGCGAATGGCCAGCGACGTAGGCGACCTTGTCGGCGATCCGAATGCCGCTTGCTTCCAGCACGCGGACGACCGCAAGGCTGACCGCCATCAACGCCGGCTGCGCATTCTCGGTCAGCGTCAGCGTCTCGGCGGGTCCTTGCCAGATCACCTCGGACAGCTTCTCACCGAGGGCGTCGTCGACCGCTTCGAAAACCGCGCGAGCTTCGAAGAACGAGTCGGCGAGCTCCTTGCCCATGCCGACCGATTGGCTGCCCTGCCCCGGAAACGTGAATGCGACAGCCATCTCCCGCGCGCCGTCCGATCCTTGCGTAGGTGCCCTTGATCATGGCGGACGGATCGGCTGTCAAGATCGTCCTGTCGGCCTTGCATTCCCCCGGACAATCACTATAACCGCCCGGTCCCAACGGACCCCGGCCGGGGGCTGAACGGAAGGCGGCGGTGCCGCCGGGTCGCAAGTCGATCCTTCTTCCCGTGTCCCCGCTCTCGAAGTGTCACCGACGGCCTTTCCACCCAGGCTTCGGCGAGGCTCAGCGCCGGCGAACACAAGGAAAGGCACCTATGCCTTTGTACGAGCACGTCTTTCTGACGCGGCAGGATGTATCCGGCCAGCAGGTCGATGCCCTCACCGACCAATTCAAGTCGGTCATCGAAGAAGGCGGCGGCAAAGTCGGCAAGGTCGAGAGCTGGGGCCTGAAGTCGCTGGCCTATCGGATCAAGAAGAACCGCAAGGCGTACTTCACGCTGATGAATATCGACGCGCCGCCCGCGACGATCACCGAAGTCGAGCGCCAGCAGCGCCTCAACGAGGATGTCTTGCGCTCGCTGACGCTGAGGGTCGACGCGCTGGAGGAAGGGCCCTCGGCCATGATGCAGAAGCGTGATCGCGACGAGCGTCGCGATCGCGACGATCGCCGTGGTGGCCGCTTCGGCGACCGCGACCGCGGCCCGCGCGGTGACCGCGATCGGCCACGACGGGAGGGCGAAGGCGACAGTCGTGCCGAAGCGAACGCTGCCGCGCGAAGCGAGGGAACGGATTGATGGTCGACATCAACCAGCTGCCGTCGCGGCGGCCTTTTTTTCGTCGTCGCAAGACCTGCCCTTTCTCGGGCGCCAATGCGCCCAAGATCGACTACAAGGACGTTCGCCTGCTACAGCGCTACATCTCCGAGCGCGGCAAGATCGTGCCGTCGCGGATTACTGCGGTCTCGGCCAACAAGCAGCGCGAGCTTGCCCGGGCAATCAAACGGGCCCGGTTCCTCGGGCTGCTGCCGTACGTGATCAAGTGAACTGACTGCATGCGGTGAGCGCGGCTTGCACGTGCCGCACGCATGGTGATTGCGAAGAGAGCTGGGGCGTGACGTGGACACCACATCCACGATCCGCTCCTAACCGCTAGAAAGGCGGGACAGCGATGGCACGGGCCGTTTTGGTCGGCATCAGTGCGGGTCTGGCGGCGGCACTTCTCTTCCTGGCGCCGGTCAGTGGAACCTTGCTCGCCTTTCCGCTTTTCGCCCTGACCGGGTTGCCGGTCGCGCTGGCCGGGCTCGGCTGGAGCGTGTTCGCCGGCGTCGTGGCCGGGGCGGCCGGAGCCGGGCTGGTGGCTGCGCTCGCCGGCTGGACGAGCGCCGCGATTTTCACGCTCGTTTTTGCGGTGCCGCTGACATGGCTGACGCGGCTTGCGGTATTGTCGCGCCCGGTCGATGCAGCGGTAGCGGAGGGCGAACGGGAATGGTACCCACCCGGTCGCATGCTGTTTCATGCGGCGGTCGTGGTCGCCATCGGCCTCGTGGCGGTCGGCATCGTCATCGGATTTGATCCACAAACGCTGGTTCGGGAAATCACCCTGCGGTTCAGCCAGTGGCTGGCCAGCGCCGACAACACCGGCGGGGCGCCGACACCGGCGCAGATCGAGCCTTTCGTTCGAGTGAACGTGGCGTTGTTGCCATTCACGGTGGCGATCGTCACGCTGGTGATCGTGGTGGCTGATCTGTGGCTGGCAGCGCTGGTGGCGTGGGCGTCGGGGCGGCTGGCGCGCCCGCGCGACGACATATGGGCGGTAGCGTTGCCGGGCCGGATATTGGCCGGGCTCGCCGCGGCGGCGCTGCTGGCATTCGTTCCGGGGAACGTCGGCCACGTGGCTGCGGTGTTCGCTGGAGCGCTCGGGACCGCGGTGGCGCTGGTCGGGCTGGCGGTGGTGCACTCGCTGACGGCCGGTATGACGGGCCGGGCAGCGCTGCTGTCGGTCACCTATGCGCTGGTTTCGGTTTCCGGCCTGCCGCTGGTGCTGTTCGCCGTCATCGGCATCGGTGAGACGGTCTTTCACTTGCGCGAACGTCATGCCGGTGGCGGCAACCGATCTTGAACGTGCTATCGAATGGAGTAACGGCAATGGAAGTCATCCTGCTTGAGCGCATCCCGCGACTCGGACAGATGGGCGATGTCGTCCGCGTCCGAGATGGCTACGCGCGTAACTACCTGCTGCCGCAAGGCAAGGCGCTGCGCGCCAATGATGCCAACCGCAAGCGTTTCGAGTCCGAGCGCACGCATCTCGAGGCGCGCAATCTGGATCGTCGCCGCGAGGCTGAGGCCGTCGCCGCCAGAATCGCGGGCCAGTCGTTCGTGGTCGTCCGCCAGGCCGGCGAGACCGGCCAGCTCTATGGCTCGGTCACGGCCCGCGACCTGGTGGAGTTAATGGAGTCCGGCGGCTTTTCGGTAGCGCGCAATCAGGTCGACCTCAATCAGCCGATCAAGATGGTCGGCATCCACAAGGTCAGGATCGTCCTTCACCCCGAGGTCGACGCCACGATCGGTGTAAACGTGGCGCGGAGCGAGGACGAGGCGGCGCGGCAGGC
>CAZSWL010000297.1:0-4653 GCA_964610725.1 uncultured Bauldia sp. | reverse complement strand
TACTTGTCGAGGATATCCGCGCGATAGTAGGTCATCATCGCGTTGCTGTCCGCCGGCACGCCGTACTGCTTGCCGTCGGACCGATAGAGAGCCAGGACGTTGCTGGGGATATCCGACAAGGATTTCTTGTACTCCTCATCGGCATCGATCCACTGATCGAGCGGTGCCACCCAACCGGCCGGCGCGAATTGCGGCAGTTGCGCGTAGTCGAGTTGAATGACGTCCCACTCGGTCGAACCGGCGGCCATCGCTGCCGCGACCTTCGAGCCGTACTCGCCGATCGGCGTTCCGGTGATTTGCACCGACGTGCCGGGGTTGGCCGCTTCGAACAGCGGAGCGACGCCCTTGTTCGCGAACTCCCAGCGCTGGCCGGACGCGGCCCATACTTTCAAGGTGGCGTCCGCCGCCAGGAGGCGCGTCGGAGCCGCGCCGAGCATGACGGCCCCGGCTCCAATAGTCTTGAGAAGATGCCGGCGGTTGACCTGCCAGCGTTCGAATTTCGGCGTTGTCGAGCTAGTCATTGTCCACGTTCTCCCTCATTGTTTCCCTGACCTGCCGCGTCGAACCTCAACGCGGCGAATAGCTACTCAGGGCCCATCCATCCCGTTGCAGATGCGCCGTCGACGTAGATCATCTCGCCATTGATGAAGCGGGCGGCGTCACTAGCGAGAAACAGCACCGTCGCGGCGATATCGTCTTCGGACGGCAGCGCGCCCATCGGCTGCTTGGCCATGATGCCGTCCCGATAATCCTGGTTGTCGAAGAGCCAGCGGACCTGGTCGGTGAGCACGTATCCCGGCCCGACCGCATTGACGTTGATGCCGTGCCTGCCCCACTCCAGGGCCAAGGACTTGGTCATGAGCAGAACAGCGCCCTTGCTCGACGCGTACGGCACGTTGAAGCCCAGGCCGATGTGACTGATTATCGAGCCGATGTTGATGATCTTGCCGCGGCCGCGCTCGATCATGTGCTTTCCCGTGGCCTGACAGGCAAAGAACATTCCCTTCACGTTCGTGTCGATGATCCAATCCCAGGTCTCTTCGGTAACTTCGGCACTCGGGCCGGTTTTGTTGACGCCAGCGTTGTTCACCAGAATGTCGATGTGACCGAACTCTCCCTTTGTCCGGTCGATCAGCTTGTTGACCTCGGCGACGGATTGGATGTCGGTGGGCATGGCCAGGACGCGCCCTTTGTTGCCCGCGCACTCCTCGGCTGCCGCCTCGAGGCTCTCACGGTGCCGTCCGGCAAGAACGACATCGGCTCCGCAACCGGAAAACGCGAGCGCGACGGCGCGACCGATGCCCTGTCCCGCGCCGGTGACGATCGCGACCTGTCCGGCAAAGTCATGGTTCATCCCGCTCAAACGACGGCGTCTTTCTGTTTCGCTGACGCACGGAATAACGCGGACTGGTAGACCTCGGCGGCGGCCCAGGTGGAGACGAAGCCCTGTTCGACGTCGAACTGCACAAGTTCTCGGTCACGCTCCTCCGGGGGGCCGTATCCGGCCCCGCCGCAGCTCTCGATGCAGACCTCGTCGCCGTCGTGCAGTCGCACGTCGGCAAACTTCGACGTGCTGCGTGTGCCGAAAGCTTCGCTGAACGTCGCGAAAGCATTGGAGCCCGCCTTCTTGACGGTCGCGGATGCCGGCCGTCCCGGCTGGCCTCCGAACAGCGGCCAGGGACCGTGATTTGCGTAGTCCATCAGCATGCTGGCGCGTACTTCCGGCGCGTTAATGCGCATGACGCGGCGACTCGCCAGGCCTCCGCGAAAGCGTCCCGCACCGCCTGAATCCGGGACCAAGCCGTAAGACAGCACCGTGATCGGAAAGCGTGTTTCGAACACTTCGATCGGCGTGATCCGGCAATTGCCTATGATGTGATTTTGGACATCGTTGCCATCCGCCCGTGCGCGGCCACCCCAGCCGCTGGCCTCGAAGTGGTAGTGGGCAAAGTATTCGCCCGTTCTCGGGTTCTCGCCGCCAATCAGGAAGTTGCACGCGGTGCAGCCTTCGCTCGCGCTGACCTTCTCCGGAAGAGTCTGCGCGAGTGCACCGAGCACGAGGAAGACGATCCGCGGCTGCGTCTCGGTGTTGCCTCCAACCGAGGGAGCAGGGAATGAAACATCGAGGCATGTGCCCCGCCGGGTCCTGACCTCGACCGTTCGATAGCAGCCGCCGTTGCGTGGAATGGATTTGTCGGCGAGTTGATAGAGGGCGTTGTAGGTGGCCGATATGGTCACACCGCGCGTAGCGTTCACCGGTCCTTTCGCCTGCGGGTCCGAGGCCGAATAGTCCGCTGTGAACTTTTCACCATCGATCGTCACCTTCACCCGCATCCAGATCGGCTCGGTGCCGACTCCGTCGTTCTCGAGGTAGTCCTCGAATTCATAAGTTCCGTCTGGGATCGATGCGATTTCGGCGCGCATCCAGCGCTCGGCGTAATCGAGCAAGGCGGACGTCGACTCGTTCAGGAATTTGGAGCCGTGCTTCGCGCACAGCTCGATGTAGCGATTCTCGGCGACGCTGAGGGCGCCGAGCATGGCGTGAAGATCGCCCCAGGTGTGGCGAGGCGTGCGATGGTTCGCCATCATGATGTCCCACACCTCCTGGACGCGCTCGCCACCGCGCATCAGGTGAACCGGCGGCAGTCGCAAGCCCTCCTGGAAGACTTCCGTGGCCGTCGCCGCGAACGAGCCGACCACCATGCCGCCGATTTCCGCGAAGTGGGCGATGATCGCCGCATAGGCCACGAGCGCACCATCGTGGTAAATCGGCTTGACCATCAGATGCTCTGGCATGTGGCAGCCGCCGCGATACGGGTCGTTGTGAATGACAACGTCGCCGGGCCGGAGCACCTTGCTGCCGAGCTCTTGCAGAAGGCATTCGACGGTGTAGACGATAGCGCCCAACTGCGCGGGGCAATACTCGCCCTGAGCTAGCAATTCGCCGCCGGGATTGAACAGGGCGCATGAGAAATCGCGGGACTCGTTGAATATCGGCGAGTAGGCCGTTCGCACCATCGCCGTGCCCATCTCGCGACAGATATTCACCAGCGCGTTGTAGATGATGCCCAGGGTCACCGGCTCGGTCGGGCTTGCAGTGGCGACCCGCTTGACGGCGCCCTCCATCATGATGGCGCGGTCGGACGAGATGTGCCCCTCGATGCCTTTCGGGATGAGGATGGCCGCGTCGTATCCTTCCACGATGGCCGGCCCGGAGATGGTATCGCCGGGAGCGAGCGTTTCGCGCCGATGCACGGGCCACCGCGCGAAAGCAGCGCCGTCGTAAACCGATCTCTGCGGGAGTTTTGCCTTGTCGCTGGCGGAAACCACCGAGGTGGTCTTCGGCAGCGTGGAGCCCTGGCCCCTCACCGTCACCGTGCATCCGGTAACTTCGAACCGTTCGCCGGCGATGCGGTAGCCGTAGCTCGCTTCGTGCTGCTCGTGAAATCGCTCGAGCAGCTCAGCCACCCCGTCAGAACTGATGCCCTTTGCCGGGAAGGGAACATCGAGCTCGTGGCTCTGGCCCAGATACCGCATCGAAAGGGTCGAGCGTATTTGGGGGCTCTCCTTGTGCCCTTCGGCCGCCAGGTCGGCTTTTGCTACGCGCTCCAACTCCTCGAACACGCCGTTGAGCTGCTCGACGTTCAGGTCGTCTCCGTGGCGGACATAGGTTCTCTGCGCATCGACGCGCGGTGCGGTGAGGAGCGCGCCCAGGGCGGAGGCCAGGCCCGGATCGGGCGGCACGATCACTCGCGGAATGCCGAGGTGGTGGGCGACTTCCGCGCCATGCAGGGGGCCCGCTCCCCCGAAGGCGACCAGGGCGAAGTCTCTTGGGTCGATGCCCCGCTCGACGGTGAGCACACGAATCGAGTTGGCCATGTTCTCGTTCGCGATCGCGACGACGGCGAGTGCCGCCTTTTCAACGCTCGTGCCGAGGCGCTCGGCCAGTCGCCGCATCACCCGGCCCGATGCCTCGACATCGAGCGTCATGGTGCCGCCGAGCAGCGACTTCTCGCCGATGCGCCCGAGGACGACATTGGCGTCGGTGACCGTAGGCTCGTCACCGCCGAGGCCGTAGCATGCCGGTCCGGGCACGGCGCCCGCGGATTGTGGCCCCACCCGCAACAGGCCGCCCTTGTCGATCCACGCGATCGAGCCACCACCGGCTCCGATGGTGATGACATCGAGACTTGGAATGGAGACGGGCAGGCCGAAGTCGAGCTGGTATTCGGTCGTGTAGGTCAACTCACCGTCGACTATGACCGCCACGTCGGTGGACGTGCCGCCCATGTCGATGGTGATCACGTTCTTGCAACCGTTGGCGAGGCCAAAGGCCTGACCGGCGACGACCCCGCCCGCGAGGCCGGACAGCAGCAGTTGCACGGGCTTGTCGACGGCGGCCGATGCAAGCATCTGGCCGCCGTTCGACTTCATGACGGAGAGAGGCGCCGTGTAGCCTGCGGCCGTCAACTCCTGCTGCAGCCCGGACAAGAACCGGCGCAGCAGCGGGCGCGTGAACGCGTCGAGAATGGTGGTGCTGGCGCGCTCGTATTCGCGCCACAACGGCGACACTCCGCTTGAGAGCGAGACCGCAAGCTCTGGAAAACGTTGACGGAGGTAGGCTGCGATGGAGCGCTCGTGGATGTCGTTGGC
>CAZSWL010000296.1:0-4884 GCA_964610725.1 uncultured Bauldia sp. | reverse complement strand
CGATGTTCCGGACCACGATCTCCAGCGGAATGATCTCGACCTCGCGAATGAGCTGCTCGCGCATGTTGAGCCGCCGGATGAAATGGGTCGGGATGCCCATCTTGTTGAGGTGGTTGAAGATGTGCTCGGAGATGCGGTTGTTGAGCACGCCCTTGCCGTCGACGACGTCGTGCTTCTTCTTGTTGAAGGCGGTGGCGTCGTCCTTGAAGAACTGGACGAGCGTCCCCGGCTCCGGACCCTCGTAGAGAATTTTGGCCTTACCCTCGTAGATGCGCCGACGACGGTTCATGGGCACGTACCGCAGTTTGAGAAAATCCATGGGCCGAGGAGTCCGAACAGGAAAACGGGCTTTGCGACAACAGCCTGCGGCCGATTCGCGTGGCGGGAAGGCCACCACGCGGCGGACCATATTCGATCGTTCACGCTTGCACAATGCGCGTCATGGCGCCCTTCGCATCGTCGTCCGCCGGCCGTCGACGACGTTGATTTAGGCGGTGGCAGACGATATGCAAGCCGCCAGCCCCGCCGGGTGCAGGAGACCCGACATGACGACCTTCGACAAGCGCGAGGATGCCTTCGAAAAGAAGTTCGTGCACGACGCCGAACTGCAGTTCAAGGCCGAGGCGCGGCGCAACCGGTTGCTCGGACTGTGGGCGGCCGGTCTGCTCGGCAAGAGCGGCGCCGAGGCCGAGGCGTATGCCAAGGAAATCATCGCCGCCGAGTTCGAGCATGGCGGCGACGAGGATGTGTTTCGCAAGATTCGCAGCGATCTCGACGCCGCCGGCGTCGATCAGTCGGACCATCAGATCAGGCGGACGATGGACGAGATGATGCGGACGGCGATCGAGCAGCTGAAGCGGGACACCTGAGCGCAGGCGGCATGGCGGCGTTCGATCTGGCGGAGCGGCTGCGGGCGGGCGACACGCTGACCACCGGCTGGAACATCTGGCCGGAACCGTTGATCGCCGAGGTGGCGGCCCGATCGGGCTTCGATTGCGTCACCATCGACATGCAGCACGGCCTGCACGATGGCGTGTCGGTAATGCGCGGCATCGGTGCGGTGACGCTCGCCGGCAAGCCCGCGATCGTGCGCGTGCCGGTCGGCGACTTCGCCATGGTCAGCCGCGCGCTCGACATGGGCGCGGGAGCGGTGATCGCGCCGATGATCAACAGCGCGGCGGAGGCACGGGCGCTGGTTGCGGCGGCCAAGTATCCGCCGGTCGGCGAACGCAGTTGGGGACCGCTGCGCGTGCAGACCCTGCGCGGCATCGACCCGGCGACCCAACTCGCCGTCGCCAACAACGACACGCTGACGTTTGCCATGGTGGAGACAAGGCGCGGGCTGGATTCGATCGACGACATTCTTGCCGTCGACGGGGTCGACGGCATCTTTGTCGGCCCCTCCGATCTGTCGGTGACCCTTTCCGACGGCGCCGCCATCGCCCCCGGCGATCCGGCGATCGACGCACCGCTGCGGTTGATCGGCGAGCGCACGCGCGCGGCCGGCAAGATCGCCGGCGCCTTCGCCTGGGGCGGCGGCCGTGCCCGCTTCTTCCGCGAACTGGGCTACCGGCTGATCGCGCTCGGAACCGATCAGACCTATCTGGTGACCGGCATCAACGCTTTGCTCGCCGGCGACGGCGCCGAGGTTCAACGCTAGGCCGGTCGCCCATCGCATGGCCAACGGTCGCGCGCGGACGCTAGCCGGCGGCTTCGCCGAACACGCGGCGAAAGATCGTGTCGACGTGCTTGAGGTGATAGGCGAGGTCGAAGAGACCGGCGAGGTCGTTGTCGCTGAGGCGGGCGGTCACGGCCGGGTCCTGCTTGAGGACGGAGCCGAAGTCGGCCTCGCCCGCCCATACTCGGGCGGCCGCCCGTTGCACCGCCGCGTAGGCGTCCTCGCGGCTCATGCCCTTGTCGACCAGAGCCAACATCACCCGCTGTGAATGAATGAGGCCGCCGAGCTTGTCGAGGTTGGCGCGCATGGCATCCGGATAGACGATCAGCTTGTCGATCAGTCCGGTCAGGCGGTGCAGGGCGAAGTCGAGGGCGACGGTGGCGTCGGGTGCGATGACGCGCTCGACGGCGGAGTGGGAGATATCGCGTTCGTGCCACAACGCGACATCCTCGAGCGCGGGCACGACGTCGGCGCGGACGAGGCGCGAAAGGCCGGTGAGATTCTCCGACAGAACCGGGTTGCGTTTGTGCGGCATCGCCGAGGAGCCCTTCTGACCGGGAGCGAAATACTCCTCGACCTCACGCACTTCGGTGCGCTGCAGGTGGCGGATCTCGGTGGCGAGGCGCTCGATTGACGCGGCGACGACCGCAAGGGTGGCGAAATAGATGGCGTGGCGGTCGCGCGGGATGACCTGGGTCGAGATCGGCTCCGGTCTCAGGCCCATGGCGCGGGCGACGTGTGCCTCCACGCGCGGGTCGACGTTGGCGAAGGTGCCGACGGCGCCGGAGAGGGCGGCGGTCGCCACCTCTTCGCGGGCGGCGTGCAGGCGGCGGCGGGCGCGGGCGAACTCGGCGTAGGCGACCGCGAGCTTCAGCCCGAAGGTGGTCGGCTCGGCGTGGATGCCGTGCGAGCGGCCGATGCAGACGGTGGTTCTGTGCTCCTCGGCGCGACGGCGAAGCGCGGTCAGCAACAGGTCGACGTCGGTCGTCAGCAGGTCGGCGGCGCGGACGAGCTGGACGGCAAAGGCCGTGTCGAGGACGTCCGACGAGGTGAGGCCCTGATGGAGGTGACGCGCGTCCGGCCCGATGGTCTCGGCGAGGTAAGTGAGGAAGGCGATGACGTCGTGCCTGGTGGTTTCCTCGATCTCATCGATGCGGGCGATGTCGAAGCTGGCATCGCCGCCGATCCGGCGAACCGCCGCGGCGGCCGACTTGGGCACCGTGCCGAGTTCGGCCATCGCGTCGAGGGCGTGGGCCTCGATCTCGAACCAGATACGATACTTGGTCGCCGGCGCCCAGATCGCCGCCATCTCGGGGCGCGTGTAGCGCGGGATCATCGTGCCTGTCCCTCTTGTTGGTGCCGGCGCGGTCTAGCAGAGCGGCAGGAACGTCACAATCGGGAGGGGCCGGGCGCGGTCGCCGGGGCGGTTCGCCCGGTCGCAAATTGCGCGGTGTCAAGGCCGGCAATTTTGCTGCAGGTCAGGGTAGAATCCGGGTCTGCCGGCGCGGTCACGTTGTCGTCGGCCCAAGGCAAATCGAGAAACCGGCAAAACGGGGAGAAACAAAGTGTCGACGGAATTCTTCTGGCTTGCACTGACGGTCGTTATGACCGGCCTGATCTGGGTTCCCTATATCCTCGATCGATTCGCGACGCGCGGGATCATGGGTACCTTCGAGACGCCGGGGCCGGACTCCAAACCCCAATCCGCGTGGGCGACGCGGATGAAGGCCGCCCACTACAACGCGGTCGAGAACCTCGCGATCTTCGCGCCGCTGGTGCTGATGCTCGGCGCGCTGAACATCTCGACGCCGACGACGGCCGCCGCCTGTGCGACGTTCTTCTGGGCGCGGCTGGTCCATCTGGTGGTCTACACGATGGGCATTCCGGTCGTGCGTACGTTGGCGTTCCTGGTGGGATTCGGCGCGCAGGCGGTGCTGCTGCTCGCCCTGTTCGGCGTCTGGTAGCCCGCTAGCTGCCGAAACGCACGCGCCACGTCGGCACGATGTCGCCGGGCGCGGCGGTGGCGGCATGGATGGCGCGGGCGATGGCGCGGGCCGTGCAGGCGGCGGCGGCGGCGCCGATCGCCACCAGATCGGGCGGAGCGGTCAGGCGCCCGGTCGCCAGCGCAAAGACGAGATCGCCGTCGAAGGGAGTGTGCGCCGGCCACAACGCGCGGGCGAAACCGTCGTGGGCGGTGACGGCGAGGCGCTTGGCCTCCGGCTTGGTGAGGCGTGCGTCGGTGGCGACGATCGCGAGGGTGGTGTTCGCCCGGTCGCGGGCGCGGGCCTTGTGGTTGAGCTCGGTGGCGTCGTCGGGAAACGGCCGCGGCAACCCCAGTCCGCCGAACTCATCGGCGATCTCGAACGCTCCCGCCCAGAAGTGGGGACCGCTGCCGATGGTCGCCTGACCGACGGCGTTGACGACGACGAGTGCCGCGACGATCGTTCCGCCCGGCAGCCGCGTCGAGGCTGAGCCTAGGCCGCCCTTGAGGTTGGCGGTGGTGGCGCCGGTGCCGGCGCCGAGCGAGCCGAGCGCAAAGGTCCCCGCAGCACTGGCGAAGGCGGCGCGGCCAAGGGCGGCGTAGGGCGGTGCAGCCCCCCAATCCTTGTCGCCGCCGTTGAGGAGATCGAACAGGATCGCGGCGGGCACGATCGGCACGCGCGCGGTGCCGACGACATGGCCGCGGCCTGCCTCGGCCAACGCCGCCGTTACGCCGGCGGCGGCGTCGAGGCCAAAGGCGGAGCCGCCGGAAAGCACGATCGCGTCGACGCCGTCGACGGTGTTTTCCGGGGCGAGCAGGTCGGTTTCGCGCGTGCCGGGCGACCCGCCCATGACGTGGACCGAAGCGATCACGGGATCGTCACAGACGACCACGGTGACCCCCGATTTCAGGCGCGCGTCGTCGGCGTTGCCGACGCGCAGGCCGGTCACGTCGGTGATGAGGTTGAGCAAGGGCCGGTCCATGATCGGCGCCTACATGTGGGCATAGTCGTAGGCGCCGTTCTTCCACTCGTAGATGACGAAGCCGGGCAGGTTGACGTCGCCCTTCTGATCGAACGAGACGTCGCCGAGCACGGATTTGAAGTGGTCGTGGCTCAGAGCCGTGACGACGGCATCAAAGGCGACCGTGCCGGCTTTGGCGGCCGCCTCCGCCCAGACCTGGACTGCGGCATAGGCGCTGAGCACATAGCCCTCGGGCTCGATGC
>CAZSWL010000295.1:0-19727 GCA_964610725.1 uncultured Bauldia sp. | reverse complement strand
CTTGATGCGCTTATCGCCGAGCGTGCGCAGCGACTTCGAGGCGACCACCGACGGGATGTAGGCCGTGGCGATCATGCCGTCGATCTGATCCTTCTGTGCGGCGAGTAGCGCATTGATCTTCTGGTCGGCGGCCTCCTGCTGGTCGGTGTCGGCAACGGTCTGCAGAAGCTTCACCGCGCCGTTGGTTTCGTCGACCGCCTTTTTCACCGCGTTCTCACGCAGGGTCGTATTCGGGTCGACCAACAAACCGGCAATGTGAACGATGTTGCCCTTGCCGCCCATCGCCTTGATCAGCGCTTTCGTGCCGAGATAGGCGGAGTTGAAGACGTCGGTGCCAAAACAGAAGGCAGCATCGGTCGGGTCCTGCGCGCAACCGGCGAGGGCAGCAGACGGAATACCGTTGCTCTTCAGCTCGGAAATGGTCGAGTTGATGCCGACCGCATCGCCGGGAAAGATGCCGAAGCCGTTGTAGCCCTGGGCGGCAAGGCTATCGATGAGCTCCTGCTGCAAGTTGAGCTTCCAGTCGGTCGGCACCTTGAAGTCGACCGCGGCGATGCCGAAATCTTTCTGGGCGTCCTTCGCCGCCTGTTCCCAGGGCGCGAAGTAAGGGTGCGGTCCGCCCGGAATGAGGGCGATCTTGTTGTCGGATGCGTTTGCGGCGGCCACGCCGGCAAGGACCGCGGCTGCGGATGCAGCAACCAAGGCAAACGCTCGGACGGATTTCGGGCGCGTGTTCATCGATTTCCTCCCTGAAGACGATGTCGTGTGCCCACCACGGGCGATCGCATCGACTGACCCGACTTTAAACACAATGCATATCGCGTCCAATATGCGTATTGCGAAACGCGGCTAGATTGCAGCTCCCCGCGGTAGCGCACGAAGGACGACGTGAATTCGACAGACCGGTGCAGCGGCAGCGCGTTTTCGTCCGCACGATCTAGTCCACCGGACACGCTCCAACCGCCGGCTTCGCCATCGCATGCCTGCCTGCGCGTTCCGCCGTGTCTGTGATACACGTAGATTGAGCTCAGGATGGCCGGCAAGCGAGCGTCATGACCGCCAATTTCAGAAGGATTTTCGGCGAAAAGAAGCCGGCGATGGCGATGGTCCGTCTGGGCGCCTTGCCGGGTGCACCGCTCCATGACGACGCGGCGGGGCCTACCGGCCTGATTGAGGCGGCGCGCAAGGATTTGGTCGCCAGCGGGAACGACAGACCACGCGAATTCCATGGCGATGCCGCCTCCATGGCGACCATGGCCATCGCAGGATCCGCGCCAAAGGTCGATGGCGACCCGTGCAATCCGATCGATACCGACTGCGCCGGTGAGTTCATGCGGCTCGTTCACCAGGCCCGGAAAGACTGACGGCAATGGCCAAGCGAGGGCGCAGCGCGGATCAGCTGAAAGCGCGTCTTGGCGGGCTCACGACCGAGTTGATGTTGATTCCGGCTCTGAGCGGACACGAAATCCGGGTGCGCCGCAGACTTGCCGCGGAATTGAGCGAGCTCGGAATTGCTTCTCGCTCGGACCGCCTCGGCAATTTGATGGCGACCCTGGAAGGGGAGGCTGACCGCCCGAGCGTCATGCTGCTCGCCCATATGGATCAGCTTGGCCTCGTCGTGCGCAAGATTGAGACGAACGGGCTGGTGCGCGTCGAGCGCCTGGGCGGCGTGCCCGAGAGGGCGCTGCCATCGCAATCGGTGCTGTTCTGCATCGGCGAGGGGAGAGACCGTCCCGGCGTCATCGCCAACAAAAGCCATCATGCGACCGCAGCGGACGAAAAGTACCGGGTCGTGCCCTACGCCGAGCTTTACGTGGACGGCGGGTTCGGCAGCCTCAACGAGGTGCTGGCCGCAGGCATCGACGTGGGGACGCCGGTCGTCTACGAGCCCAGGGCCATGACCCTTGCCAACGATCGCATCGCCGGCACCGCCGTCGACGATCGCGCCGGGTGCGCGGTTGTCGTCGAGGTCGCGCGCGCGTTGCGTGGCTTGCGCCGCCGGCCGACGATCCACTTGGTGTTCTCCGTCCAGGAGGAGTTCAATCTGCGCGGTGCGCTTGCCGCCGCACAGGCGCTGAGCCCCGACATCGTCATCCAGCTCGATCTCATTCTCGCCACCGACACGCCCGACATGGCCGCACGGGGCGACGTGCACCTCGGCGCGGGGCCGGCAATGAGCCTCTACAGCTTCCACGGCCGCGGCACGCTCAACGGTACACTTCCGCACCCGGCCCTGGTGGCGCTGTTCTCGGCGACGGCCGCGGCCGAAAAGATCGCGCTCCAGCGCAGCGCCCATGTCGGTGCCCTGACCGATTCCTCGTACGTCCAGCTGGTCAACGCGGGCGTCGCGGCGATCGATCTGGGATTCCCGATGCGCTACAGCCATTCCTCGCTGGAAGTCTGCGACCTCGCCGACCTGGCCGGGCTCACGCGCCTGGTGACCGGCGCCATCGAGCGGATCGATCGCGGCTTCAGCCTCGAGCGCGATGACTACGGCGAATGAGCTATTACCTCGGCGTCGACATCGGGACGTTCGAATCGAAGGGCGTCATCGTCGATGCCGGTGGCGCCATCGTGGCTTCCGCGAGGAAGGCACACAAGCTGATTGCTCCCCAGGCCGGACGGGCGGAGCATCGCCCCCGCGAGGACTGGTGGGGAGATCTCACGTTCATCAGCCGCAAGCTGTTGGCCGATGCCGCGATTCCCGGCTCGGCAGTGCGCGCTATCGGCACCAGCGCCATTGGGCCGTGCATGCTGCCGGTCGACGAGGACGGCGAGCCCTTGATGAATGGCGTACTCTATGGCGTCGATACGCGCGCGGCAAAGGAGATTGCCGAACTCACAGAGCGCATCGGCGAAGAGGTGCTGCTTGATCGTTGTGGCAATGCGCTCACCGCCCAGTCGGTTGGGCCGAAGATACTGTGGCTGCGGCGCAACCGGCCGGAAATCTTCGCGCGCACCCACAAGATCCTGACGGCTACCTCCTATCTGGTCCATCGTCTGACCGATCGATACGTGATCGATCACTATACCGGAGCCGGCTCGAGCCCACTCTATGTGGTCGACGAGTTGAACTGGAGCGACGCCCTTGCGGCCGATATCGTCGATCTTGATCGCTTGCCCGATCTCGCCTGGACGACGGAGATTGCCGGTCATGTTACTCGCCGGGCGGCCGAGGAGACCGGCCTGTCAGCAGGAACGCCGGTGATCGTCGGCACGGCTGATGCGGCCGCGGAAGCGCTCAGCGTCGGCGTGCTCGATGTCGGCGACACCATGCTGATGTATGGCTCCACTGTTTTCATGATCATGATCACCGGCGCCCGGGTTCGCGACGGACGGCTGTGGTACGCGCCGTGGCTGTTTCCGGGACAGCACGCCGCCGTGTCGGGTCTGGCAACCAGCGGCACGCTCGGTCACTGGTTTCGCGAGAACTTCGCCCGCGAACTCGATGCGGAAGGCGCGTTTGCCGTCCTCGTTGCCGAGGCAGAGGGGTCGCCGCCCGGCGCCCGAGGCTTGGTGGTGCTCCCCTATTTTTCAGGCGAACGCACGCCGATTCACGATCCGCACGCCAAGGGCGTGGTCTTCGGTTTGAATCTCATTCACCAGCGCGGTGACATCTTTCGCGCCATCTTCGAAGGAATTGCCTGCGGCACGCGTCACATCGTCGACGCCTACGTCGATGCCGGACACGAACCGCGAACCTTTTTCGCCGTCGGCGGCGGCACCAAGAACCGGATCTGGGCCCAGGCAACGTCTGACCTGACCGGGCGCAGCCAGGTTGTGCGGCGTCACACCATCGGGGCTTCGTACGGCGATGCGTTCCTCGCCGCCCTCGCCGTGGGCGATGCCGTGCCCGGCGACATTGCTGTGTGGAATCCGATTGCCAGTGAGTTCCACCCCGATCCGGCCAACGTCGCTGTTTACCGCCGGCTGTATTCGATCTTCCGCGAGATCTATCCGCGCACGCGGGATCTCATGCGGCAGCTGGACGCCTAGGGGGCAATGCCGGCGACGCGCCCCCCAATCGATCTTGCCGCGATCGAGGCTGCCCGCCAGCGCGTGTATCCGTGGGTTCGCAGGACGCCGGTTGTCGGGCTCACCCAGCTCCAGTCCGCGCTGCCACTCGACGCCCGCATCACGCTGAAACTTGAATGCCTGCAGGTCACCGGCTCGTTCAAGGCGCGCGGCGCCATGAACCGCCTGCTCGGGGCGCCGCGCGAGGAGAGTGCCAGGGGGATCGTCACCGCGTCCGGCGGTAACCACGGACTTGCGGTCGCGCGAACGGCCTTCGTCGCCGGCGTTCCGGCGACGATTTTCGTGCCGACCGGGGTTTCGTCGGAGAAGGTTGCCAGAATGAAGGCGTGGAAAGCGCGGGTGGAGATCGTCGGCGACGTGTGGGACCGGTCGAACCAAGCCGCACTCGATCATGCCGCAAGGACCGGCGCGGTCTACTTTCACCCGTTCGCCGATCCCCTCGTCGTCGCGGGCCAGGGCACGCTCGGCGTGGAAACGCTCGACGACCTCCCCGACATGGACGCCATCATCATCGCCATCGGTGGCGGCGGCCTCATCTCCGGCGTGTCGACGGCCATTCGTGCCCTGCGGCCGAGCGTCCGCATCGTCGGCGTGGAGCCGACGGGCTCCCCCACGCTGAAGGCGAGCGTCGAGGCCGGCAGTGTGGTCACGCTCTCGCAAATCACGACACGGGTGCCGACCATGGCCTGTCGACGCACGGACGAACGTGTCTTCGACATCGTGCGTCGCAACGTCGACGAGATTGTCCTGGTCAGTGACGCGGAGATGGAAGCGGCGGCGCGGTGGCTGTGGTTCGAGATGGGAGTTGCGGCCGACCTTTCCGGAGCGGCGTCGCTCGCGGTCCTGCGCCACGGCGTCCCGAGCCTCGCCGGGGCGCAACACATCTGCGCGCTCGTCTGCGGCGCCGGCACCGACGGAATCTCAGCGCCGCCGTGACCGCGACCGCGCTTTGCCCGCTGGCGCGCCGGTGGCGCCGAGCACGCGCCGCATTTCGGCAAGGATCGCGTCGCGCCCCTTTGCACCGAGCCGCGCCGACGCCTGCTTGGCGCTGCGCGTATACCAGCGCTTTGCCGACAGCCGTTTCATGTCGACGCCCTCGGGCGCCAACGCCATCATCAGCGAGGTCTCACCCTGGCCGGCGTGGTCGAACGGATAGCGCTTGATCATCTCGGCGGTCAGCAGCGGATGCCCCTTGATCCAGTTGAACGGGTCGTCGCCGCCGGCCTGCTCGGCATAATAGTTCGCCATCTTCTCGTTGCCCCACCAGCCCTCGCCGCGTTCCTTTTCGAGGAAGGCAAAGATGGCCTGACGGGCGGCAAGTTTGAAGGCGAGGTCGGTCGGCATGCCGGCGGCGAAATTCTCGGTCTGGTGGTGGATGAAGAAGTGGATGTTGCGGAACCCGACCCGCAGCAGCGCCAGAAACATCGCTTCGGCGAACGGGAACAAACGATCGGCGCCGACCTGCAACGAACCGTTGCCCTCCGGCGGCTCGACGGCGTAGCTGCTGGCGCCGTAGTAGAACGGTGGCAGGATGACCAGGTCGATCTCCTTTTCCAGGATGTCGACAACCCTGATCACGGCCAGGGTGTCCATGCCGACGGCCAGATGCTCGCCGTGGTACTCCAGAACGCCGAGCGGCAGCACGACCGGCCAGTTTCGGCTTATTGCCTTCCTGATCTGATGTGGCAGCATCAACTCGTAGCGCATGGCCGTTTCTCCTCGGTCGCACGGGCAAAAAGAACAACAGCGGGAGCAGAGCACCGATGGGCGTCCCGGACAAAGTCAATCTCGCCGGCCCGGTTCGCATCGACGGGGCTGCGGCCTTTCCCCACGCGCTTCGCCGTCTCAGCGAGGCGCATCCGCAGGTGGCGTGGCGGAGCGAAGGCGACGGTGCCACGCCCGTCCTCACCCTGGCCGAGGACGAGGGCCTTGCCGAGGGCGCATTTCGCATCGCCGTGGAGGCGGGTCAGGATCATCCGGTCGTGCGGATAGCCGGTGGCGGCGTGCCGGGCGTGATCTATGCGGTTGAAGAGCTGATCGACCGTGGCGGATCGGATCCGGCCAGTCTGGCTGTCGCTCCCGGATCGATCGAATCGTCGCCGGGTCTCGCCTTCCGCACGTTCTGGACGTGGGACCATTCGACCAATTGGGAGCTCTCGCAGATCGGCCATCAGGAGATCGGCGTGTTCAACCCGTACGGCAAGCCGCCAAGCGGGTTTCACGCCGACTACCGCCGTCTGATCGATTTCTGCAGCCGCAACCGGATAGCGGCCATTGTCATCTACGGTTTCCTGCGCGATTCCCACGGCGGCGTCGAGGCGGCCCAGGAGTTGTGTCGCTACGCCAACCAGCGGGGTGTGCGGATCATCCCCGGCATCGCGATCGGCGCCTACGGAGGGGTCTACTGGGAGGGCGACCACCCGTACAATCTTGCCAGCTGGCTCAGGAAGAACCCGCAATTCCGTGCGACGTTGGAGAAGGGCGTCGGCTTTCAACTCGCCGATCTTTCCTTTCCACTGAGCTTTCCGCGCTCCGACTACACCGTGTCGGCCTGTCCGAGCGCGCCGGAAACGATGGCGTGGATGGAGGAAGCGGTCGATTGGCTTGCCGGCACCTTCGAGATTGGCGGCATCAACATCGAGAGCGGCGATTATGGCGTCTGCGGCTGCGATCGCTGCGTGGCCCGGCGCGCAAACGCGGACGAGGCGGCCCGTCGCGTTTCTGACCACGGCGACTCGTGGTCGCACACCGACATGGCCGACAACTTCCCGCGGCTCTTTCGAGCGGCCAAGGCCCGCCGACCCGACCTTTGGGTTTACTGCGAGATGCAATGGGACAACCTGTTGAGCCCGGTTGCGGCCAGGGCGCAGGCGAAGCTGCCGCCGGGCGGTATCTATCAGCACACCGCCAACCGGTCATTCTGGACGCGGCTCAGGGACGAACTCGCCCCCGACTATGTCGAGGCGCTGCCAACCCAGCCGAATGTCCTGCGCTGCCAGTTTGCCTGCCAGTGGAACGGCGACGAGCGCACGCAGCGCTATGCCCTCAACGCGAAAAGCTTCGCCGAGATGGCACAGGTCGTCCATGCGACCGGCATGAAAGGGCTGACGGTGTGGGGCGAGCCGTCTTCCTACATCGCCACTGCCGAATTGAGCTATCTGGCATTCGCCCGATTCACCTGGGAGCCGACGCTCACCTGGGAGCGGTTCCTCGACGAGGATCTGGCACCGCGCCTCGGGGGGCGAGAGGCGGCGGACCGGTTCGTTGAGATCGCGGAGGAATTGGACCAGAACCAGCGGTTGCCGGTCGGACGTCTTGCCGAGCTGCGGCGCGAGGCTTTGGCGGCATCTGCTGGCGGCGAGGGTGAAGCCGGACGACGGTGGCTGACGCTGGCAGAGCAAATCGCGCGCCGCGAATACATGGGGGCGTGACGGGGAGGGCGACGGCAAAACCCTGTCGCTTCGCTCAAACGATCTTCTCAGGATGGCCGCGGGCCGGCACGGCGCCGTCCATGCCGACACGAGCAGAGGTGGAGGCCCTGCCGGCAGGGGCGTGAGCGCCGCTGGCTAGGGTTCGCCGCGCGCCCTCAACAATGCCTCGACGTCGTCGCGACCCGGCAGTGCGTCGTAGACACCGCGCCGCGAGAGCACCAGTGCGGCAGCCGCGGTTCCCAGGCGAAGAGCGTCGGGGATCGGTCGACGCTCCAGAAGCGCGGTCGCGAACATGCCCAGGAAGGCATCCCCCGCTCCCACCGGATCGACGACAGTCACGGGCAACGCCGGCTGGTAGAACGTCTCGCCGTCCGCCGCCGCCGCGGTTCCGTCACGGCCGAGCGTGATGACCACGGCAGGGATCTTGAGTGCGGTCGCCAACTCCGCAGCGACCTCCTCGGCCCGGTCGGGTTGCGCCGGGCGGGCCAGCAGTCGGCCGGCTTCCACCCGATTGATGACCAGGATCGATGTCGCGCGCCACAGGCTCGCGGGAACTGCCGACGGAACGTCTGGCATCGGCGACGCGTTCAATATCACTTGTTTACCGGCCGCCGCCGCGATGTCGGCTGCGTGGCTCGATATCTCGAACGGCAGCTCCAGTTGAACGACGAGCGCATCCGCCCGCTCCAGGGCCGATCGTGCCGCCTCGACGTCTTCGGCGGACAGCCGTGCGGCGGCACCCGGCACGATGATCGAAGAATAGTCGTCCGGACTGGACAGAACCGTGCTCGTGCCGGTGGCGGCGGCTGCGTCGACGAACACCAACTCGGTGCCGACGCCCTTGGCCTTGAGGGCGGCGAGTAGCCGCTGGCCGAAAAAGTCGTCACCAACGCGCGTGACAATCTGAGTTCGGGCGCGCGCGAGGGCAAACTGGCAAGCCTGATTGCCGCCTTTCCCGCCGGGGGTCATGACGAACGAGCCACCCGTCACCGACTCGCCGTACGCGGGCAGCCGCTCGGCCGCGGCGATCAGGTCCATGTGGACGCTGCCGAGCACCACGACGGCGGGGACGGTCGCCTCACTCATCCGGGAGGCCGAACATCAAGTCCTGCAACATACGCTGCGACCCCGCCGCATTCTGGCGCTCGCGCATCTCCTTCAGCTCGACCATGGACAGGCGGTCCAGCAGCCGCTCCATGCGCAGGACCGTGCGGATGTTCGCGGCGCACTCGACCGCGGGGTCGACACGGTCGGGAAAAGTATCGAAGTAGATCGTGCCGTCGTAGCCGCCGCTTCGCAATTCGGCGAGGAGTTCCAGCGTGTGCCACGGGTGAACGGAGCCCACCATCAACCCGTCGTCGGCAGTTCCATAGCCGTCGTTGAAATGAACGCCAAACAGCTTTCCCCGTTGCAGGGCCATGGCCGCTGCCGCACCGGGTTGCTCGCCGGCCATCAGCGCGTGGCAGAAATCGAGGGTCACACCAAAATTGGATGCTCCCACGTCGACGACTGCAAGGAGCGAGTCCGCCATTGAGCGAATTATCGAAACGCGCCTTGGCTCGCTGGGCTTGTACTCCACGCTGACGCGCCGAGTAGGGTCACGCTCGGCCACACGCCGAAAGCCGGCGATCTCGTTCGACCACAGCGTCCCGTAGTCGGCCTGGAACGGATAGTCGAATCCGTCCGGCCCCATCCACAGAATGACGTGCGGGATGTCGTGAGCGGCGGCGAGGTCGACCGCATCGGTTGCGATGCGGATGGCCGCGGTGCGATTTTCCGCCAGCGGATGCGTAAAGGCGCCGGCCCGAAAGCGGGGACCATCGAAGCGAAGGTTGAGGGCGGTAACGACGAGGCCACTGGAACGAGCGGCGGCGACAACCGCCGCCGGGTCGTCAAGGAAATGTTGCGGGTAGTTGAGCTCGACGGCCGATATTCCGTCCACTTGCGCAACAGCTTGAATTGCCTCGCCTATCGAGATCGTTCGATCGGCCGACGCCCGGAATGAATTCAACCGCGTCGCGAAATGGCGTCTCTTCTCACTCATGCGCCGCCGACCTTCTTCCCGGTGCCACGCTTCACACGGGATTACATTGACTCCGCACCTAGCTGATACATACTTGATTATCGCATTTGTCGCCCTTGGCTCTCGGCGTGGCGGTCCACGGAACCGCAGGCGGGAGCGCACGGGCGCACGCGCGACCCCGGCTATCCCGTCACGATCATCTGAGGGAACTAAAGAACCGGGCGAACAAGACACTCGGGAGGTTCACCACCATGAGAGTAGAAATCTACGATCGCCTGATGGCGATGCAAAGGAGCCGTCGGCAGGTGCTCAAGGGAGCCGCGGGCGCCGCGTCGATCGCTGCGCTGAGTTCAACCGGCGTGCTCGGAAGTTCGCTCGGCGCGCTCGCCGCCGAGATGTCCCCCGACGAGGTGGCGCTGCGCAAGGCGATCGTGCAGATCCCCGGCGTTGGCAAGGGATCGCCGACCGATGCCGACTGGCAGAAGGTGGGCGAGATGTGCCTCGGCGCGACCAAGGCCAATGTCAAGGAAGGCGAGTTCAAGGGTGTCGAACTGACCTTCATGGGCCTCAACAACCAGAACCTGCACGACTTCCTGTTCCGTGGCTTCCTCAAGCCCTGGGAGGCCTATACCGGCGCCAAGATCAACTGGATCGACCTTGCCCAGGCCGACTACAACCCGCGCCTGCAGCAGTCGATCGCCACCGGCACGGTCGACTTCGACATCCTGGAGATGGGCGCGCCCTTCGAAGGCGACGTGGGCAGCAAGGGGCTGATGTCCGAGATGCCCGACTGGGTCAAGCAGCAGATCGACTTCGAAGATCTGGTGAACTATCTCAAGCCGCCGGTCGGCACCTGGGACGGCAAGCAGCTGCGCGTCACGGTCGACGGCGACACGCACAACTTCAACTACCGCTCGGACTATTTTACCGACGAAAACCTCGCCAAGGCGTGGAAGGACGAGGGCCACGCAGGCGATTGGGCCGTGCCCACGACCTGGCAGAAGGTTCAGGAGGTCACCAAGTTTCTCAAGGGCAAGAAGGACCCACTGACGGGCGGCGACGCCTACGGCTATCTCGACGCACCCAAGCCCTGGGGCGGGTTCGGTTTCTACTTCCTGGAAAGCCGCGCCACGGCCTATGCCAAGTATCCGGGCCAGAAGGCATGGCTGTTCGACGTCGACACGATGAAGCCGCGGGTGAACAGTCCTGCCTTCGTGCGCGCCATCCAGGACGTGATCGACGCGTTGCCGTCGGAGCCACCGAACCAGATCAACGCCGACCCGAACGAGACCTGCTTCAGCCAGTGGCTTGGTGGAACGGGCTCCATGCTCGCGTGGTGGGGCGACGCCGGCTCAAACGCCAAGACGTCCGACTCATCGATCGTCGGGGACGTCTGTGCGTTCTCGATCCTGCCCGGCTCGGACGACGTCTACAATTCCCAAACCGGCAAATGGGAGAAGCTGGCGAGCGGCCCGAACTTCGCGCCGAACTGCGCCTATCTCGGCTGGGGTGTGTATGTGACCAAGCGCGTCGACGGCGACTCGGCCAAGCACAAGGCGGCGTGGAGCGCGGCGGCGCATCTGGGCGGCAAGGACCTGTCGCTGTGGACGGTGATGTATCCGTCGGGGTTCCAGCCCTACCGCAACAGCCACTTCATCATCCCGGAGTGGGTGAACGCGGGCTATGACGAGGGCTTCATCAAGTCCTATCTCGACTCCGAGGGCGATTCCTACAATCACCCGAACGCCGCGGTCGAGCCCCGCATTCCGGGCATCTTCCAATACTACAGCGTCGCCGAGGACATCCTTGCCAACACCTTCGCTGGCAAGATGACGGCGCAGGAAGGCGCGGATGCCATCGCCGCGGCCTGGGAGAAGCTGACCGATCAGCTCGGTCGCGATCAGCAGATCAAGCTGTACAAGGCTTCGCTGGGCATGTAGTCGCTCCCATCCCGCCGATGGTCTGATACGATCCGGCTGGTGGCGCGCAAGCGCCACCAGCCGATTGGTTTTGAAAGGGGAGGCAACGCTGGCGGCCGTCGAGGACCACCACTATCAGATCTCATCGGAGCCCATCTCGGCCCGCCGCAAAAACACGGGACGCTGGCTGCTCGCGCTGGCGACGCTCGGGCTGGTCGCCACGCTGGTCTTCCAGATCATGACGACACACGGCGGCTCGATCTCCAGTTTGAGCGCCAACTGGCGTCCGATGGTTTACGCCTATCTGGTGTGGTCGGTTGCCATGGGCATCTCGCAGGTCCTGCGACGCGGCGAGGCCGGGCTGCAGGCGCTGTTCGTGCTGCCGGCGGTCCTGTTCACCATCGCGGTCGTCGTCTTCCCGACGCTGTTCGGCTTCTACATCGCCTCGCTCGATTGGAACCTGAGTTCTGTCGAGGGGCCGCACTTCAACGGTTTTGCCAACTTCGTTCAGCTGTTCCACGACGCCTACTACTGGAACGCGATGCTGAACATGATCTACTACGTCGTCGCCGTTCTGGCGGAGTACGCGATCGCGTTTGCCCTGGCCTTGCTCCTCAACTCGGAGATCAGGGCGCGCAAATTCTTCCGCGTGGCATTTCTGTTGCCGTTCATGCTCAGCCCGGTTGCGGTGAGTTGGATGATCGGCAAGTCGATCATGGAATACCGCTTTGGCCCCGCCGCCACCCTGGCGCGCCATCTTGGTTGGTCGCAGCCGGCGTTCTTCGCCAATCCGTGGACCGCCCGCATTTCCATCGAGGCACTCGACGCGTGGGTGTTCATCCCGTTCCTCATGATCCTGCTCCTCGCCGGGCTGCAGGCTTTGCCGCGCGAGGTCCAGGAGGCGGCCAAGGTCGATGGCGCCAGCGGCTGGCAAGGGTTCTGGCTGGTGACCTTCCCGCTGATGCTGCCGGTCTCGATCACCGCGTTGATCATCCGCATCATCTTCAAGCTCAAGCTGGCCGACATCGTCATCAACATCACGTCCGGCGGGCCGGGCGGAGCGACCGACACGGTGTCGAGCTACATCTATCGCGTCTATCGCGACCGGGCGAACGTCGGCTACGGCACTGCCCTGGCGGTGCTCTATCTCATCATCATCATCCTGTTCCTGACGGTGCTGATCCGCACCACCGGCAGGTGGACGCGGGACTCGACGAGAGGCGCATGACAGGCGGTCGGAATTCAGGCGAGGAGCGGGACGGGTGACGATTGAGGTGGCAGCACCGGCCCGCGCGGCAAGCGGCATCGCGACCGATCGCATAAGGTACGTCCTCATGCGGGTCCTGGTTTACGGCGCGCTTATCTTCTGGGCGTTCGTGTGCCTGTTCCCCATCTACTGGACATTCACGACCGCCTTCAAATCGGCCATCGATGTCACCCAGGGCCATCTCATCCCATGGGTCAACTTCACGCCCAATTGGAAGGGCTGGCGCTCGCTCGGCCTGTCGCCCGACACGATCTTCAGGATCTCGACCGTTCGCGATGAATTCATCGACCGCTTCGTGAACAGCGTCATCGTCTCGTTCGGGGCGTCGATCCTGGCGCTGGTGCTCGGCTGTCTCGCCTCCTACGGCCTCAGCCGCTTTCGCTACAAGTTCGGCCCGATGCGCAACAACGACGTCCTGTTCTTCTTCATCTCGCAGCTCATCCTTCCGCCCGTCGTGCTCGCCCTCCCGTTTTTGGTTCTCTACAAGGAACTCGATCTGCTCGACAGCCGCATCGGCCTCGTCCTCCTCTACACCCTGACCGTGCTGCCGATCGTCATCTGGATCATGCGCGACCAGTTCAACTCGATCCCGATCGAGCTCGACGAGGCGGCGCTGGTCGATGGCCTGACGGTGTGGGGCGCGTTCCTGCGCATCATCCTGCCGCTGGCGCTGCCCGGTATCGTGGCCGCCTTCATCCTCTCGCTGGTCCTGTGCTGGAACGAGTATTTCTTCGCGGCGCTGCTCACAGCATCCGATGCCAAGACCTTACCCGTCATGGTCGCCAGCCAGACCGGCTCGCAGGGCATAAACTGGTGGTCGATGGCGGCCTTGTCGGCCGCCGCGATCACGCCGCTGATCATCGTCGGCATCGCGCTGGAGCGCTACATCATCAAGGGCCTCAGCACCGGTGCCGTGAAATAGGGACGACGGCGAGGGTGGTCCGATGCCAATCAGGCCGACCGCGATCTTCATTCGAGATTGGTGTGCCGCGTGCGCATCGACTCGGCAGTTTCGCCCACATACGCGCGGAGCCTGATGACAACGAGCTCGAAAAAGATCGTTTCGGCAAACTCGAAAAGCGATCCCATCGGCAGCGTCGAAAGCCGGTCGCCGCCGTCATCGGCCATCGTTTGCGCCGGAATAATGACGCAAACGTCGGCCATGCGTGCCATGGCGGCCCTCGGCCGCGCGGTGATGATAGCGGTTTTGGCGCCCGCCGCAGAGGCGATATCCATCAGCGTCTTGCCGGTGGCAAGATGACCCGTTCCCGACGTCACGACCAGCAGGTCACCCGGCCCCACCGGAGGCGTCGTCATGTCGCCGACCACGTGAGCATCGCGTCCCATGTGGAAGAGCCGCATGGCGAAGCCTTTGATCGCGAGGCCTTCGCGGCCGGCACCATAAAGGGCGATCCGGTGGGCGCTGGCGATGGCGTCAATCAGGGGATCGGCGGCATCGTCTGCAATCGCACTGAAAACCGTGTCGAGTTCGGCCAGAGCCTGCCGGCCGAGCTCCCTCAGGGTTGGCTCCATCTGATCTCTCCGTCACCGACTCCGCCCCCGCAGCTCGTTGCCACGTAGTACCATGGGGCTGCAGCCCGGCCATGTGAAAGGAAGCCCGATTTGATCGTCGAGCAATACTTCGAAGACTATGAAATCGGCTTCACGCGACGCACGATGGGACGCACGATTACCGAGGCCGACATCGTGCTTCACGCCGGCCAAACCGGCGACTTTTTCCCCCATCATATGGACGCGGAGTGGTGCGCGACCCAACCGTTCGGTCGGCGGATCGCTCACGGCACGTTGATCCTCAGCATCGGCATCGGCATGACCGCCGGCGCCATCAACCCACGTGCCATGTCCTACGGTTACGACCGGGTGCGTTTCCTCAAGCCCGTCTTCATCGGCGACACGGTGACGGTGACCGCCACAGTCAAGGAGCGCCGCGACCATCCGAAGCGGACTGGTCACGGCATCCTCGCCGAACAGGTCGAGATCACCAACCAGCACGGTGAGGCGGTGCTAGTGTGCGAACACCTCTATCTGGTCGAACGCCGCCGGCCGTCATCCGAAAAGGGGACCTGATGCGTTTTGTCGACACCCACTGCCACCTGATCTACCTCGACCGGTTGCGCTACCCCTGGCTCGATGCCGAGCCCGCGCTCAACCGCGATTTCCATATCGATCGCTATCTTGCCGAGGCCCGGCCGGCCGGCATCACCGACATCATCTACATGGAGGTCGATGTCGCCGAGAGCGACATGGAAAAGGAAACCGACTTCGTCACGACGCTCGCTGTGGATGCGCTCATCGCGGCGTGCCGGCCGGAATCGCCAGCCTTCGCGGCTTATGTCGATCGTGCCGCAGCAAACCCGAAGGTGAAGGGATTCCGTCGCATTCTCCACACGCAGCCTGACGAGCTGTCGCAGACGCCGCTGTTCGCCGAGAACCTGCGAATTCTGGGAAAACGGGGCATGCCCTTCGATCTGTGCATGCTCGCGCGCCAATTGCCGATCGGCCTCCGGCTGGTCGAGGCGTGCCCGGACGTCCAGTTCATCCTCGATCACTGCGGGGTGCCCGACGTCAAGGCCGGCCAGCTGGACTCGTGGCGCCGCGACATCAGCGCGCTCGCCGCCCGCCCCAACGTCGCCTGCAAGGTCTCCGGCGTCGTCGCCTATGGCCCGGCCGACTGGACGGTCGACGACCTTCGCCCGTACATCGAGCACGTCATCGAGGCGTTCGGCTGGGACCGCGTCGTGTGGGGGAGCGACTGGCCGGTCTGCACCCAAACCGCCGATCTCACCCGCTGGGTGGCCGCCACTCACGACCTGATCAAGGAAGCCGGCACAAGCGAAAAGGAGCGGCTGTTCAGCCGCAACGCCATCCGGCTCTATCGCTTGTCCTGACGACCACGGGGGAGAGAGCTATGCAGAGGATGGGGATGTGCCTCGGGCTCAAGCCTGAAAAGGTGGAAGAATACAAACGCCTGCACGCCGCGGTGTGGCCGGACGTGCTCTCCCGCATCAGCGCAAGCAACATTCGTAACTACTCGATCTTTCTGAAGGAACCTGAGAACCTGCTGTTCGGCTACTGGGAGTACCATGGAACCGACTTCGCCGCCGACACCGCGGCGATGGCCGCCGACAAGGTGACAAAGGACTGGTGGGCGGTGTGCATGCCCATGCAGGTGCCCTTCGAGACCCGCGGGCCCGACGAGTGGTGGGCCATGATGGAAGAGGTGTTCCACCTCGATTAGCTCCGACGACGGCTAAGCAAAAATGGAAGACAAGGAATCGAATCCGACCGTTGGCTTTGATCCGGCGAGTCTGCGGCAAACCTGGCCGCGCCCCTCGTCGCCGCGACCGATCGTCATCGTCGGCGCCGGCGGCATCGTCAACGATGCGCATCTGCCGGCCTACCGCATGGCCGGATTTGAGGTCGCCGGCGTCTTCGATATCGACGGCGACCGCGGCAGGAACCTCGCCGCCAAATGGGGTGTACCGGCGCTGCCCAGCCTCGATGACGGTTTGGCGGTGGCGAACGCGGTGTTTGACCTTGCGACCCCGCCGGAGGCCCATCTCTCGGTTCTGGAAAGACTGCCGCCCGGCGCGGTCGTTCTCGTCCAGAAGCCGATGGGCAGCGACCTCGCCGGCGCCACCGCGATCCTGCGCCTGGCGCACGAAAGAAACCTTGTCGCCGCGGTCAATTTTCAGCTGCGATTCTCGCCCATGATGCTGGCCCTCGCAGACGCCGTCGACCGCGGCCTGCTTGGGCGGCTTGTGGACGTCGAGGCCCACATCAACCTTGTGACGCCATGGCACCTGTTTCCCTTCCTGAAGGGGCTGCCGCGCGTCGAGATCGCGGTTCATTCAATCCACTATCTCGACCTAATCCGTTCGTTCCTCGGCAATCCCGAAGCAGTGATGGCGCGAACGCTCGGCCATCCGGGCAGTGACCTTGCCCAGACGCGCACTTCCGCAATCCTCGACTACGGCGGTGACGTCCGCGCCACCCTCTCGATCAACCACAACCACGACTTCGGCCGCCGTTTCCAGGACGCTTCGCTTCGGTTCGAAGGCGACAGGGGTGCGGCGATCATCAAGCTTGGTGTGCTGCTCGATTACCCCCGCGGCGAGCCGGACGAACTGTGGGTCACGGCCGGCCGCAACTGGGCGCAGGTGCCTCTCTCCGGCGGATGGTTCCCACATGCCTTCATCGGCACCATGTCCAATCTTCAGCGGTTCGCGGCTGGCGAAGACAAGACCCTCATCACCTCGGTCGAGGACGCCTGGCACACCATGGCTCTGGTAGAGGCGTGTTTTCGCTCGAGTGCCACCCGGGGGACACCGGTGCCGCGGTTCCCGGAGGATGAATGATGCCCGACGAAGCGACGCCACCTTTGTCGGGCCTGCTGGTTCTGGATTTCAGCCAGTTCCTATCCGGCCCTTATGCGGCGCTTCGCCTAGGCGATCTCGGTGCGCGCGTGATCAAGGTGGAGCGCCCCGACGGCGGGGACCTTTGCCGTCGGCTGTATTTGTCGGATACCGAGTTGGGCGGCGACTCGACGTTGTTCCACGCCATCAATCGCGGCAAGGAAAGCGTCGCGGTGAACGTGAAGGATCCCGCCGACGTTGATCGCCTCAAGCGGCTGATCGCGCACGCCGATGTGTTGATACAGAATTTCCGCCCCGGCGTGATCGACCGCCTGGGGTTGGGATACGCCACCGCACAGGCGATTAACCCGCGCATCGTCTATGCCAGCATCACCGGATACGGCGACAAGGGTCCCTGGGTGGAACGGCCAGGGCAGGATTTGCTGGCCCAGGCCCGCTCCGGGGTGATGTGGCTCAACGGCGACGCGACGCAAGGCCCGGTGCCGATTGGTTTGGCGGTGGCCGACATGCTGGCGGGCGCCGCGATCACGCAAGGAATCCTTGCCGCCCTGGTCCGCCGCAGCGTGACCGGGGTCGGAAGCCATGTCGAAACGAGCCTGCTCGAGAGCCTCGTCGACCTGCAGTTCGAGGTTCTGACCACCTTCCTGAACGATGGCGGGCGCAAGCCCACCCGCTCGGCGGTCAACAGCGCCCATGCCTATCTGGCCGCGCCGTACGGCATCTACAAAACGAAGGACGGTTATCTGGCGATCGCGATGACGCCGGTCCCGCGGCTGGCTGACTTGCTTGGGCTGAAGTCGCTTGACCGGTATCGCGACGACCCCAAGAGCTGGTTCACGGAGCGCGATGTGATCAAGCGGTCGATCGCCGAGTTGCTGGAGAGCCGGGACACGGGCCATTGGCTTTCCATACTCGAGCCCGCCGATGTCTGGTGCGCCAGGGTGCTCGACTGGCCCGAGTTGCTGTCGAGCGAAGCATTCAGCGTGCTTGACATGCTGCAAACCGTGGAACGGGCGGACGGCGTGCGCGTCGCTACAACCCGTGCGCCGCTCCGCATCGACGGCGCGCGGCCAAGCACGCGCCATGCCGCCCCGCGCATCGGCGAGCACACCGCGGCGGTCGTCGCCGAGTTCGGCCTGTGAAGCAGGTTGCCTCGCTGCGGGGCATGACGTGGAACCACCCGCGCGGCTACGATCCGCTGGTGGCTTGCTGCGCCGTGTGGAAAGAACGGACCGGTGTCGATGTCCGCTGGGACAAGCGTTCGCTGCAGGACTTCGAAGCGATGTCCGTGCGCTTGCTCGCCGACCACTATGACCTGATTGTCATCGATCATCCGCACGTCGGCCAGATCACCCGTGAGAATTGCCTGCTTCCGCTGGACGCCCCGGATCGGGACTTGCAGCGACACGCGGTGGCCGGCGCTTCTGTGGGCCCCTCATATCAGAGCTATCTATGGGCGGGACGGTTGTGGGCGCTTCCAATCGATGCGGCGGCGCAGGTGCAGGCGTGGCGGCCCGACCTCGTCGGCGAACCGGCGGCCGACTGGGATGCCGTCATGGCATTGGCCAAAGCGGGCAGCGTGATGTGTCCGCTCCGCCCGCCTCATTCGCTGATGGCCTTTTTCACGCTGGCGGCCAACCTGGGCACGCCCTGCGACGTCGACCCGTCCGGTCGCCTGATCGGCCACGAGGAAGGCGTCGAGGTCTACCGGTTGCTCGGCGATCTCGCCGCCGTTCTCGACCCCGAATGTTTCGCCATGGATCCGATTGCGGTTCTCGAGACGATGGCAGGAGCGGATGCGAGGATCGCGTGCGCGCCGCTGGTCTACGGGTACGCGAGCTACGCCCGCGACGGCTTCCGCGACGTTGCTTTGCGGTTCGCCGATATCCCGCCGGCCGGGAAGCGCGGACCGGAGGGATCAACTCTGGGCGGTACCGGAGTGGCCGTTTCGGCAAGCACACGCTACCCAGCCGAGTGCTTGGCACTGGCGTACTGGCTGGCGGGTGAGGAGGCGCAAACAGGCGCGTACGTCAGCGCTGGTGGCCAGCCGGCGCATGCAGCGGCATGGGAGGATGTTGCGATCAACGCGCTCTACCATGATTTCTATCGATGTACGCGAAAATCGCTTGACCGTGCTTGGGTGCGACCGCGCCACGACGGCTACATGCAGTTCCAGGCGGCGGCGGCGCTCGCAATCAACAATTCCTTGCAACGCGGTGGCGACGGCGGCGCCCTGGTCGACCAGCTCAATCGCCTGTTCGCGAAGAGCCTGCCGAGACCCGACGCGAATTGATCTGCCGCCGATGACGCCCGACCGCGTACGGGTGTTTCGCCGGTCGTCCGCCTAGATGACAGTTGAATCGAGCGCGAACAGGTGCATGCGCGCCGGGTCGAAGATGATCCCGACATTGTCGCCGGCCTTGACCGCAACGTCTCCAGCGTCCTCGACGACGATTTGGCCGGCCTCGCTGTCCACGTACATGATCGTCGAATTGCCGAGGCGCTCCAAGATCTGAACCGTGCCGCTGAGGTTGGCGCGCGGGTCGTCCGGCGCACTGAGCCTGATGTGCTCGGGCCGAATGCCGATCTCGATGCCGTCCATTGTCGACTGCGAGAGGCCGTGTCTGGTCTCAATTCTGATTTCTCTCCGGCCGT
>CAZSWL010000294.1:0-5553 GCA_964610725.1 uncultured Bauldia sp. | reverse complement strand
CCGTGGCGAGGTCGACCCGGTCCGGGCGCCGGAGACGCATGAGCGAGGTCTAGCTCTGGGTGGCGGGATCTCGGCCGGTACCGGGAAAGCCTTCCGGGAAGAGGCGGTCGAGCGTGCTGCGCTGAACGAAGTCCCAGTATTCCAGACGCATCACCCGCATGTCGGAAATGCCGTCACGGCGCAGTTCCCTGAGGCCGAGGTCGACACCCTCGACCGCGGGCCAGCTGTTCTCGAAGTGCCCGTTGAGGACGACGAGACGGCGGATGCCGTCGCTGCCGAGACTGCGGATGATGTCGCGCAGGACGAGAGCGAAGGTTGTCGCGTCCACGCTGGTGGTGCCGGGAAACGCCTCGCCGCCTCCCGATCGCGGTTGCGACTTGTAGCCATAGGCGATCGTCGGGGCGACAAGACCGCCGACGTTGCGGGCGACACGCTCACAAACGGCGGTCGGTATTACCACGTCGACGTTCATGGCGAGGTGCGGTCCGTGCTGCTCGGTCGCGCCGAGCGGCACGAAGACCAGAACGTTCTTTGCCACCTTGTCCTGGAACGCGCTCCACGACAGCTCGGCCAGGAATACGCTCTCCGCCATGGCAACCCTCCTTGATGTGTCTCCCCTGCCGGACGGCAGGCGCCGCTAGAACATCGCGGTGCCGCCGTTCGGGCTGATGCATTGTCCGGTGATGAAGGTCGCGCCCGGGCCGGCGAGAAAGACCGCGACGGCGGCGATCTCCTCGGGCCGGCCGAGGCGGCCCAACGGGTTGCGCGATTCGGCCGCCAGCGTTTCCGGTGAGGTAGCCTCCGGCCCGAGCATCGCCGTGTCGGTCGGGCCGGGCGCGATGGCGTTGACGAGGACGTCCGGCGCGAACTCGCGCGCCCAGGCGCGGGTCATCGACAGGACGCCGCCCTTCGAGGCGCAATAGATTGAGCAATTGGCGCGGCCGAGATAGGCAAGCTCCGAGGCGATGTTGATGACCCGGCCCGAGCCGCGTTCCGCCATGATCCGCAACCCTTCCCGCCCGACCAGGAACGTGCCCCTGAGGTTGACGCCGATCAGCCGGTCGAAGTCGTCGGCGGTGGTGGCGAGCAGCGGCTTTTCGATCAGGATGCCGGCATTGTTGACCAGCACGTCGAGGGAAGGCAGCCGGCTTCTCACCTCGCCAAACAGCGAGGTCACCTCGGATTCGTCGGCGACGTCCGCCCTGACGGCGAAGGCCTCGCCGCCGGCGGCGGCAATTTCATCAACCACCGCGGCGATGTGCGCGTCGGGCGCGCGGTCGACGGCGCAGACGCGGAATCCTTCCCGCGCCAGCGCCACGGCGATCGCGCGGCCGATGCCGGCGGCGGCGCCGGTGACCACGGCACCCGGTGCGGCTGTCGACGCGCTCATGCCATCACCTCGCCGCGGTCGACGTTGACCGCCTGGCCGGTCATGTTGCGGGCGCGGTCGGAGGCGAGGAACAGGTAAAGATCGGCGACGTCGTCCGGTTCCATCAGCCCGGGCAGCGCCTGACCGGCGAGGATGCTATCGAGCGTGGCGGCTTCCGTCATGTCCGCCCGTCGCGACACCTCCGCGAGCGAGCGCAGGGCCGCGCGCGTCCTGACCCAGCCGGGACAGACCGCATTGACCCGGATGCCCAGCGGCCCGAGCTCTTTGGCCAGAACCCGCATGAAGCCGATGTTGGCGTGCTTCGAGGTGGCGTAGGCGGCGAAATCGGCGGCGCCGGTCTTGCCCCAGATCGACGAGGTCAGCACGATGTTCGATCCGGCCTTCAGCAACGGCAGCGCCGCCCGCGTGACGTAGTAGGTGCCCACGACGTTGATCGCGATGATGCGCGCGAAGGTCTCCTCGACGGCGTCGTCCGGCTCGAGCATCGGCGTCACCAGCTCGAGCCCGGCGTTGTTGACCAGCACGTCGAGGGCGGCGAGGCCGCCGACCACCTCGCGGACGAGGGCGCGGTCGGTGATGTCGCAGACATGCGCGTCGACCGCTCGTCCGGTGGCCGAAGCGATGCGGGCCGCAGCGGCGTGAATGTCGCCGGTGCTCGACAGAATGGCGAGCTCGGCGCCGGCGGCGGCGAAGGCGGAGGCGACCGCGAAGCCGATGCCGTGGCTCGCGCCAGTGACCAAAACCCGCTTGCCAGTGAAGTCGAACCCGCTCATGCGACGACCCGATCGTGGTTCACGCGGCGCCGGCGATCTCGGCCGCTTCCGTCCTCAGCTCCTCGTCGCGGATGAGCGCCAGCACCTCGTGCCGCAGACGACGGAAGGCAGGCGTTTCGCTGACATCGAGGGTCCGTTCGGCGGGCAGCTCGTCAGAGACGATGACCTCGCGCAGCACGTGCGCCGGGCGGGCGGAGAAGACGATGATGCGATCGGCGAGGAACACGGCTTCATGGACATCGTGAGTGACGAAGATGATCGTCTTGCGCTCCGCCTTTTGCAGCTCCAGCAATTGCTGCTGGAGACGCTCCCGCGTCAGCGCGTCCAGCGCGCCGAAGGGCTCGTCCATGAGCAGCACCAGCGGATCGGCGGCGAGCGTGCGCGCGATCGCCACCCGCTGGCGCATGCCGCCGGAGATGCGGTTCACGTAGTATTCGGCGAACGGCATCAGGCCGACCAGGTCGAGATAGTGGCGGGCGATCCTGGTCTTGTCGGCCGCCGAGACGTCGCGCCGGTATTTCAGCCCGAAGCGAACGTTGTCGAGGACCTTCAACCACGGAAACGACGAATAGGACTGAAACACCATCCCCTTCTGGCGGCTGGGCCCGGTCACCGGCTCGCCCTGGAGCAGTATCTGACCGCTGGTGGGCGTCTCCAGCCCGCCGACCATGCGCATCACCGTCGTCTTGCCGCAGCCCGACGGTCCGACGAAGACGACGAACTCGCCGTTGTCGATGGTCAGCGAAAGCGGCGGCTGGATCACCTCGATATCGCGCCCCTTCGGGCCGGTGAACGACTTGGTGACCTCACGGAACTCGATGAAGGGGGCCGATTGAGTGGTGGTGGCGGGCATGGGCCGGGTGTCCTCAGGCGAGATAGCGGAACACGCGCCGGTGGAGCAGGCGGATCACCTGGTCGGTGGCGAGTCCGATGACGCCGATGGCGAGGATGCCGGCGAAGACCTCCGGTGTCTTGCCGTAGCGCCGCGAGGTCCAAATCTGATAGCCGATGCCAGAGTTGGCGGCGACGATCTCGGCAACGATCAGATAGGTCCAGCACCAGCCGAGCGTGATGCGCAGGCTGTCGACCATGTTGGGCATCATGGCCGGCAGCAGCACGTCCTTCATCAGGGCGGTGTCGCCGGCGCCAAGCGTGCGTCCGGTCTCGATGAACTCGTGCGGCACGCGACGAGCGTCCTCGGCAATGAGCAGGACGAGCTGAAAGAAGGTGCCGATCCACAACAGCATTACCTTCGAGCCTTCGCCGATGCCGAGCCAGATCAGCGTCAGCGGAACCAGCGCCGGTACCGGCAGGTAGCGAACAAAATCGACCAGCGGCTCGGTGACCGCCCCGACAGCGCGGTAGCTGCTCATGAGGATGCCGAGGGGAATGGCGATCACCGCCGAGGCGAGGAAGGCGACCCACACCCGCGCCACGCTGATGCCGACGTCGGCGATGTAGTTGTCGTCGCGGAAGAGACGCCACAGCGACGAGACGACCGCGACCGGCGACGGCAGGAACTGCGGTTTGACCAGTCCCAGTCCGGTGACCACCTGCCAGGCGGCGACGACGAACACGAAGGCGCCGATGCCGACCCAGAGCTCCAGCGTGGCGGGCACCCTCCCGCGAAAGGTGAACAGCGCGCGCGCGGCGCTCCATCGCTTCACGGTCGCAGCTCTTTCAATCGACGCCGGCGAACGAGGTGCGGCTTGCCCGCCTCGCGCCCACCAGGTGGGGCGCGAGGCGCCGGCATTGTACCGCGGCGGGGCCAACGCCGCAGCGGATAGGTCGCTCTCGTCCGCCGACATCGGTGACGGTGGCGGGCTCGCCGAGAACGCGACCGGCGATCACCAGTCTTTCGTGACCTGATTGATGATCGAGCGATCGATATGGTTCTTCGGATCCAGCTTCACGTCGGAGGACCCGAATTCGAGGTTGAGGTCCATGGCCTCGCTGAAGACCTCGTACACGCGCCCCTCCTTGTCCGGCGTGCCGATGAACTGCTTGGCCTCGGCGAAGGGCGTGTAGCGGAAATTGGGCAAGGTCGCCCGGAAGTCGTCGGATGTTATCGAGAACTGCTTGGCGATGATCGGGATGGCCTTGTCCTCGTTGGCGTAGAAATAGTCGATGGCGCGATAGATCGCCTTGAGGAACTTCACGTATTTGTCGGGATGGGCGTGAAGCTCATCGGTGTGCGCGATGATGACGTCGAGGATCAGATCCTTGTACTGCTTCGACGAGGCAATGATGTGGGCGCCACGATCCTTGTGCGCCGCGACGACCTGACTGAGCACCGGCTCGTAGGTGCCGACGGCAGCGACATGGGGATCGGCGAACACCCCGACCGCGTCGGCGGCGGCGATGTCGGTGAGGTTGGTGTCCTTGATGGAGAGATTGCACTCCTTCTTGAGCGCCATCTGCATGAGCAGACGGGCGGGCAGGTTCGGCTCGACCGCGATGGTCTTTCCTTTCAGGTCGCACACCGTCTTGATCGAGCCGTCGGCCGCCCAGCCGTCACCGCCGAGCGAAAGGTCGATGGTGCCGATGATGGTGCCCTGGGTGTCCTTGTGCCGTCCGAGACCCTGATATTCGCCGACGGTGCGCAGATAACAGTCGATGTCACCGCGGGCCATGGCAGCCCTGGCGTCGGCCTGATCGTCGTCGAGGATCTCGTCGACGGTGATGCCCTGATCCTTGAAAAAGCCGAGCTCATTGGCGAGGTGAACCGGTCCGAAACCGACCCACACCGGATACATGCAGGTGAGATGGTTGGCTTCGCCGACCTTGGCGCTCGCCGGCCCGGCCGTGAACGCGCAAAATGCGATCCCCACGCAGACAATCAGAGATTCCAGCAACCCGCGACGAAACGTCAGCATTATCCCCTCCTTGCTAAGCGATTGCGTCCTTGATTCCGCTTCCCTTCACCTTGGCTTCCGGCGCCGCGCGCTCCGGCGTCGTTTCTCGCCGGCTTCTCTCGTGGAACACAAAGCCAAGAAAATTGAGCAAGATTTGTGCCGCCAGGATCGCCGTGACCCCTGACGGATCGTAGGCCGGTGCGACCTCGACCAGGTCGATCCCCGCCACCTCGCCGCGCCTGGCCAGCCCCTGCAGGATCTCGATCACTTCCCAATAGAGAAAACCGCCGTGACTGGGCGTGCCGGTGCCCGGGGCGATCGACGGATCGAACCCGTCGATGTCGAGGGTGACGTAATAGCGCACGCCGGGCGGAATGAGGGCGAGCACGCCGTCGGTGCCGAGCCTGCGGCACTGGCGCACCGAACGAATGGTCGAACCGCGGCGGCGCGCCTCGGCGTAGCCCTCGCGCGCCGTCGAGGAGACGTTGCGGATGCCGAGCTGGGTCAGTCCGGTCACGTGGGGGTGCTCGGAGGC
>CAZSWL010000293.1:0-4561 GCA_964610725.1 uncultured Bauldia sp. | reverse complement strand
ATTTCGGGCGGCGACGGTTGCACCGTCCAGATTATGGCCGAGCGGCCGAACGGCAGCATGGACGTGGACGACTGCGAGACCATCTCGCGGGCGCTGTCCCCGGTGCTGGACGTGGCCGACCCGATCGACCGGGCCTACCGGCTGGAGATTTCCTCGCCCGGGCTCGACCGCCCGCTGGTGCGCAAATCGGATTTCGAGCGCCATACCGGTCATCTGGCGCGCATCGAGATGGACGTTCCGGTCAATGGCCGCAAGCGGTTCCGCGGCTTCCTGGCCGGCACCGAGGACGAAACGGCGCGGCTTGCATGGGAAACCGTGCCCGAGGGCGAAGCGCCCGAGGTGCTGCTGCCGATCGCGGAAATGAGCGAAGCCAAGCTCGTGCTCACCGACGAACTGGTGGCCGATGCTTTGCGGCGCGAGAAGGCTGCCAAGCGCGAAGCCAAGGCGGCCCGCAGGGAAGAACGACATCGACGGCTGAAGTCCGGCAAAGCCGGACAGGCCCCTGACGAAGGAGACTGAAGCTATGGCAGTGAGCGCCAACCGGCTCGAACTGTTGCAGATCGCCGACGCGGTGGCCCGCGAAAAGGCCATCGACCGCGGCATCGTCATCGCCGCCATGGAAGACGCCATCGCCAAGGCGGCGCGCTCGCGCTACGGCGCGGAGACCGACGTGCACGCCGAGATCGAGCCGAAGACCGGCGAGATCAAGCTGCAGCGCCTGCTCAAGGTGGTCGAGGCGATCGAGAATCCGTCGACCGACATCTCGCTCGCCGAGGCGCGCAACCGCAATCCGGCCGCCCAGGTCGGCGACTTTATCGCCGAGCCGCTGCCGCCGATGGACTTCGGCCGCATCGCCGCCCAGTCGGCCAAGCAGGTCATCGTTCAGAAGGTGCGCGAAGCCGAGCGCGACCGTCAGTACGAGGAATTCAAGGATCGCATCGGCGAGATCGTCAACGGTCAGGTCAAGCGGGTCGAGTACGGCAACGTTATCGTCGACCTCGGCCGCGGCGAGGGGGTCATCCGGCGCGACGAGCTGATTCCGCGCGAGACCTTCCGCTACGGCGACCGCGTGCGCGCTTACATCTACGACGTCCGCCGCGAGCAACGCGGCCCGCAGATCTTCCTGTCGCGCACCCATCCCCAGTTCATGACCAAGCTGTTCGCGCAGGAGGTGCCTGAGATCTACGACGGCATCATCGAGGTGAAGTCGGTCGCGCGCGATCCCGGCAGTCGCGCCAAGATCGCGGTGATCTCGCGCGATTCTTCGATCGACCCGGTCGGCGCCTGCGTCGGCATGCGCGGCAGCCGCGTCCAGGCCGTGGTCAACGAGTTGCAGGGCGAGAAGATCGACATCATCCCGTGGTCGAACGACGCCGCCACCTTCATCGTCAATGCCCTCCAGCCCGCCGAGGTCGCCAAGGTCGTCCTCGACGAGGACGCCGAGCGCATCGAGGTGGTGGTTCCCGACGAACAGCTGTCGCTCGCCATCGGCCGGCGCGGCCAGAACGTGCGCCTTGCCTCGCAGCTGACCGGCTGGGACATCGACATCCTGACCGAGCAGGAAGAATCGGAGCGCCGCCAGAAGGAGTTCCAGGAGCGCTCGTCGCTGTTCATCGATGCCCTCGACGTCGACGAGATGGTTGGCCAGTTGCTCGCCTCGGAAGGCTTCATCTCGATCGAGGAGATCGCTTTCGTCGAGCTCGACGAACTCGCCTCGATCGAGGGCTTCGACGAGGAAACCGCCGCCGAGTTGCAGACTCGCGCCCGCGAGTATCTCGACAAACTCGAGGCCGAGCACGACGCCGAGCGCAAGGCTCTCGGCGTCGAAGATGCGCTGAGGCAAGTACCCGGCCTCACCACCGCCATGCTGGTCGCCCTCGGCAAGGCCGATATCAAGACGGTGGAGGATTTCGCCGGCGCCGTGCCCGACGACCTCATCGGCTGGGTCGAGCGTAAGGACGGCCAGGCGATCAGGCGCCCCGGCGCCCTCGACGGCTTCGAGGTATCGCGTGTCGACGCCGAGGGGATGATCATGGCGGCCCGCGTCGAGGCCGGCTGGATCACCCCCGAGGCGCCGGAGCCGCCGGCAGCCGAGGGCGCCGATGCCGCCGAGGTCACCGCCGCCCACACAGACAATCCGGAGGGCACCCTTGCCGCGCCCTGAGCGAGCCAGCGAACGCACCTGCATCGTCACGCGCCGCGCCCTGCCGGTCGACGCGCTCATTCGTTTCGTGGTGGCGCCCGACGGCTCGCTGGTGCCTGATCTTCGCCGCCGCCTGCCCGGTCGCGGCGTCTGGGTCAGCGCGTCTGCCGACAAGGTGCGCGCGGCCGAGAAAAAGCGCCTGTTCGCCCGCGCCTTCGCGGCCCCGGTGGTTGTCGCGCCCGGTCTTGCCGGCCGCGTCGACGATCTGCTGCAGGCGGCGGCGGTCTCCGCCCTGTCGCTCGCCCGCAAGGCGGGCACCTTGGTTAACGGCTTCACCAGGGTCGAAGCGGCGCTCGCCGCCGGGCGCGTCGTTGCGCTGATTCATGCGCGCGAGGCCGCCGCTGGCGGCATTGCCCGCCTCACCGCCGCTGCCCGTCGCACCGGCCGCCGGTTGCCCGAGGTGGTCGATTGTTTTTCCGGCGCGCAATTGGATTTGGCATTCGGCCGGGCTCATGTGATACATGCTGCGCTGCTCGCCGGGCCGGCGAGCGAGCACGCGCTGGCGCGGGTTGCCGATCTCGTCGCTTATCGTGGCGGAGATGGCGACGCGGGCGGCGGCGGCGACCGCAAAACCAACGCCTCGATCGAGTTGGAAGGGATGTCCGCAGGGCGGTAGCGATTTATGAGTGATACCAAGAACACGGGAGACAAGACGATCAGCGTCGCCAAACGGCCGCTGTCGCTGAAGCGCGGCGGCAACATCGAGCGCGACACCGTTCGCCAGAGCTTCTCGCACGGCCGCACCAACACGGTACAGGTCGAGCGCAAGAAGCGCCGCATCGTCCTGCCCGGTGAACAGAAGGCCGAACCGCCCCGCGCCCCGGCCGTCTCCCGCGCCGCCTCGGAGCCTGCCGCCGCCGAGGTCCATGCTCCGCCGGCCGACGAGGTGCCCGCCGGCGCCCGCGCCGGCCTCGTCCTGCGCCAGCTCTCCACCGACGAGATCGACGCCCGCGCCCGCGCCCTCGCCGATGCCAAGCTGCATGAGGCCGAGGAGCGCCGTCAGGCCAAGGACGCCGCCGCACGCCGCGCCGAGGAGGCCGATCGCCTCGCCCGCGAGCGCGTCGCAGCCGAGCACCGCCAAGCGGAGGAGGAGGCGCGCCGACAGGCCGAGGAGGCCACCCGCGTGCGCGCCGAGGAGGCCGCCCGCCGCCGCTTTGGCGAGGAGGTGCGCAAGCCCGACGCCGAGGCCGCCGCGGCCCCCGCCAATCTGCGCGCCCTCAAGCAGACCGAAGAAGGGGAGGAATCAGCCGGCGGACTGCGCGGCCGTGTCAAGACGGCCCGCGCCGGCGAGCCCAGACCGGTCAAGCGCCCCGACGAAAGGCGACGCGGCAAACTCACCCTCGCCAACGCCCTCGACGACACCGAACGCGCCCGCTCGCTCGCCTCGATCCGTCGCCGCCGCGAGCGTGAGCGCGCCCGCACCCACGAGACCGGTCCGCGCGAGAAGATCATGCGCGAGGTGGTCATTCCCGAGACCATCACCCTTCAGGAGCTCGCCAACCGCATGACCGAGCGGGTGGTCGAAGTCATCAAGTTCCTCATGAAGCAGGGCCACATGGTCAAGGCCGCCGACGTCATCGATGCCGACACCGCCCAGCTGATCGCCGAGGAATTCGGCCATACCGTTCGTCGCGTCGCCGAGGCCGATGTCGAGGAGGGGCTGTTCGCCGGCGCCGACGACAGTGCCGATCTCGAACCGCGCCCGCCGGTCGTCACCGTCATGGGCCACGTCGACCACGGCAAGACCTCGCTGCTCGACGCCATCCGCCGCTCCAACGTCGTTGCCGACGAGGCCGGCGGCATCACCCAGCACATCGGCGCCTATCAGGTCGAACGCGACGGCCACAGGATCACCTTCATCGACACCCCCGGCCACGCCGCCTTTACCGCCATGCGGGCGCGCGGCGCTCGTGTCACCGACATCGTTATCCTGGTGGTCGCCGCCGACGACGGCGTCATGCCGCAGACCATAGAGGCGATCAATCACGCCAAGGCCGCGGGCGTGCCGATCATCGTCGCCATCAACAAGATCGACAGGGCCGACGCCGACCCGCAGCGGGTGCGCACCGAACTGCTCCAGCACGAGGTGTTCGTCGAATCGATGGGCGGCGAGGTGCTCGACGTCGAGGTCTCCGCCACCAAGCAAACCAACCTCGACAAGCTGCTCGAGACCATTCTGCTGCAGAGCGAGGTGCTCGAGCTCAAGGCCAACCCCAATCGCGCCGCCGAAGGCACCGTCATCGAGGCCAAGCTCGAGCGCGGCCGCGGACCGGTGGCGACGGTGCTGGTCCAGCAGGGCACGCTCCGGGTTGGCGACATTCTCGTGGCCGGCTCTGCCTGGGGCCGCGTGCGCGCCCT
>CAZSWL010000292.1:0-27568 GCA_964610725.1 uncultured Bauldia sp. | reverse complement strand
GTGCGCGGCTACGACCTCAACGGCTACCTTGCCGCGCGCATCCGCACCGACCACGAAACCACCATCGCCGCCGACGGCCGCGAGAAGCTGAAGAAGGGCATGCAGGTTCTTATCCGCGAGGGCTCGGTCACCAAGGACCTGCACGCGCTCGCCGAGATCCTCGACGAGAACACCTCGAGCTTCTGCTGCCTGTGCACCGACGACCGCAATCCGCTCGACCTCGCCGAGGAGGGCCATCTCGACTACATGATCCGCACGCTGATCGCGCTCGGCCGGCCGCTCCACCACGTCTACCGCGCCGCAAGCTGGTCGGCCGCCAACGCCTTCGGCCTCGGCGACCGCGGCTTCATCGCGCCCGGCCGCCGCGCCGACATCGTTCTCGTCGGCGACCTTGCCGACTGTTCGGTGAAGACGGTGATCTCGGCGGGGCGGGTGGTGAGCGACGCTCTGTTCGCCGAGCGGCGCAAGATCGCTCCCGTCGGCCTCGACAGCGTCAAGGCGCGGGCCGTAACCGCCGACGACTTTCGCATCGCCGGCGGGCCGGGCGAGGTGACCATGATCGGGGTGGCTCCCGGTCGCGTCGTCACCGATCGCATCGTCAAGAAGGTGCCGGCGGCCGGCAACGAGCGCCACGCCGACCCTGCCAACGACATCGCCAAGGTCGCCGTCGTCGAGCGGCACGGCAAGAACGGCAACATCGGCCGCGGCTTCGTCACCGGTTTCGGGCTGAAGCGGGGCGCGATCGCTTCCTCGGTCGGTCACGACAGCCACAATATCTGCGTGGTCGGCGTCGACGAGGCCGACATGGCCGCCGCGGTCAACCGGCTGAGGGAGATCCGCGGCGGCTTCGTCGCCGCCGCCGGCGGCGAGGTGCTGGCCGAGGTGCCGCTGCCGATCGCCGGTCTGATGAGCCTTGACCCGTTCGAGACGGTGCGCAGCCAATTGATCGACCTGCGCCGTGCCGCCCGCGATCTCGGCTGCACGCTGCCCGAACCCTTCCTGCAGGTGGCTTTCCTGCCGCTGCCGGTCATCCCCCACATGAAGATCACCGACTTCGGCCTGTTCGACGTCGATCGCTTCGCGCTGGTCGCGCAGTGAACAAAGGGTAGCCGCCCGGCCGCTGGACTTTCCGGGCGCCGGAGTCCATGTGGGGCGCCATGACCGCCTACCGCCACCGGATTGCCGTCGCTCCGATGATGGAGTGGACCGACCGCCACTGCCGGGTGTTCCACCGCACCCTGACGCGGCGGGCGCTGCTCCACACCGAGATGATCGTTGCCGACGCGGTGCTTAACGGCGATCGCGACCGCCTGCTCGCTTTCTCGGCGGTCGAGCATCCCGTCGCCGCCCAGCTCGCGGGTTCCGATCCGACCAAGCTTGCCGCCGCCGCCGCGATCGCCGTCGATCACGGCTACGACGAGATCAACCTCAACGTCGGCTGTCCGTCCGAGCGCGTGCGTTCGGGCGCGTTCGGCGCCTGCCTCATGCGCACGCCCGAGCTTGTGGGCGACATGGTGGCGGCGATCAAGGCGGCGGTCGCCGTGCCGGTCACGGTCAAATGCCGGCTTGGCGTCGACGACCAGGACCCCGATGTCGCGCTTGCCGCCCTCGCCGATGCGGTGTGGGCGGCCGGCGCCGACGCCATCTGGGTGCACGCCCGCAAGGCCTGGCTCGCCGGGCTCAATCCGAAACAAAACCGGCACGTGCCTGCCTTGGACTACGGCACGGTCGCTGCCATCAAGGCGCGATTGCCGGACGCCTTCATCGGCGTCAACGGCGGCATCGCAACGCTCGACGAGGCCGCCCGGCAGCTCGCAAGCGTCGACGGCGTGATGCTGGGCCGCGCCGCCTACGACGACCCGGCGATGCTCGCCGCCGTCGATCAGCGCTTCTGTGGAGACGACCACGCCGTCGCCGATCCCGCCGATGCGGCTGCGGCGATGCTGCCCTACGTCGCCGCCGAAGTTGCCCGCGGCACGCCGCTGGTCGCCATCACCCGCCACATGGTGGGCCTGTTCCGCGGGCAGCCGGGCGCCCGCCGCTGGCGGCGGATGCTAACCGTCGAAGCGCGCGCGCCGGATGCCGGCGCGGACCTCGTCCGCGAAGCGCTGACGGCGATGCGGGAAGAACGCCGACGGCGCCGGTGCGGGCCGTCGGCGTCGCCGGACGCGTCCGGCCTCGCCTTTGCGTGATCCGCGCATGGGTTTGGCCCGTCATCACTGATGGACATTTCGGCATCTTTCGGCGAGCTCTTCGGACTGGCCGCAGCCGTCGCCGTCTCCGGCGCCATTGCGGGACTGCTCGCCGGCATCTTCGGCATCGGCGGCGGCGCCGTGATTGTGCCCGTCCTTTATCAGGGGCTGACCATTCTCGGCGTCGACGATGCGGTGCGCATGCACATTTCGCTCGGCACCTCGCTCGCCATCATCGTGCCGACGTCGATCCGCTCGTTCATGGCGCACTATCGCCGCGGCGCGGTCGACATGGACCTTCTGCGCTCGTGGCTGGTTCCCATACCGGTCGGCGTCGCCGCCGGAGCGGCAGTGGCGGCCGTGCTGTCCGGCGCGGCGTTGCGCGGCATCTTCGCGCTGCTCGCCGCCCTGGTGGCGGCGCGATTGCTGTTCAATCGCGACTCCTGGCGGCTCGGCTCGGTGCTGCCCGCCAATCCGGCGCGCGCCGTGGTGGGCGCGCTCATCGGCTTCGTCTCGGCGCTCATGGGGATCGGCGGCGGTGTCCTCAACAACACCTTCATGACGCTTTATGGCCGGCCGATGCACCAGGCGGTGGCGACCTCCGCCGGTGTGGGCGTGCTCATCTCGCTTCCCGCCGCACTCGGCTATCTGTGGGCCGGGTGGGGCGAGGCCGGGCTGCCGCCGTTCTCGGCCGGCTTCGTCAATGTTGTCGGCCTCGTGCTGGTGATCCCGCTGACCATCGCCTTTGCGCCGCTCGGCGTGCGCATCGCCCACGCCCTGTCGAAGCGTCAGCTCGAGATCGGCTTCGGCCTGTTTCTGATCGTGGTCGCCGTCCGCTTCGCCCTCAGCGTTCTTTAGCTCACGGGGTGAGCACCAGGCGGTCGCCGGCGATGCCGTAGCCGTTGAGGGTGTTCAGGAAGCTCAGGCCGAGCAGGCTCTGGTCGAGCGAGTCCGACTGGGCGACCAGCGCCTTGAGATCGTGCCGCTCGATGGTGCCGATCATCAGCCGACCGATGGTGATCGGCGCCGCCTCGATGACGCCGTTGGCGGTGCGGATCGGCATGGCGAAGTCGAGCGTGCCGAGGTCGACGCCGACCGCGGCGGCGTCGGCCATGGTCAGCGTGACGAAACTTGCGCCGGTGTCGAACAGGAGGGTCAGCGGCACGTCCTCGACGCTGGCACGCACGGCGAAATGTCCGTCCGGCGCGCGGATGATGACGACGCTGTCGGCGTCGGGCTCGCCGACCAGGCGCCCGGCGATCGGCACGCCCGGCGCGAGCACGCCGAGAAAGCGGCCGCCGACGCCGGCAAGATCGTCGCGATAGAGATAGACGGCGACCAGGGCGACGAAGATCACCACCCAGCCGGCGATGGAGCGGACCACCTCGCCCGCCCGCAATCCCCGGCCAAGCAGCGCCGAGCCGACGAACAGCAGAACGATCACCAGGTAGCCGAGCTGGCCGACGTTGCCGTCGTTGAGGCCGAGGCTCGGGCCCATGTCGGCGATGACGATGACCACCACCGCGACGAGCAGCGCCATCAGCACCCAGAAGAGGATTGGCAGCCGGCCGTCCGGCTTGCGCGCGCTCACGCCGCGGATCCGGGCTCAACCAGTCGCCCGGTCGCAACATCGTTGCGGTTCCGCAGACTGGCGGTGGACGGACTCATTCAGATGAACTCATGGTTGGACGCGACAGGATTACCGGCCCCGCTCAGCTTGCCGCGGCGCCGATCAGGAAGGCCACCAGGGCGCACTGCTGGCAGGCACCGAGGCTGTCGCCGGTGCGCCCGCCGATCGTCCGGGCGGTCATCCTGGTCAAGGCATAGGTGGCAATTGCGGCCAGAACAGAGCCGAGGATCGCCGCCCGCCAGCCGACGGCGGGGACCGCCACGACGATCACGATGATCGCCGCCGCAACCAGCGCCACCAGCATCGCGTTCTGGTCCGGCGGACCGGTCTCGTGGGCAAGGCCGCTCATCCGCGCCGCCGGCAAGTCGTGCCACAGCCTGACCAGCGCGGCGCGCGACACCGCCTCGCCGGCGACAAGAATGAGCGCGGCCGCCAAGGCGCTGCCTCCGGCGATGGCGGCAAGGGCACCGACCCGCAGCAGCGCCGAGACGACGAGGGCGGCCGCCCCGTAGGTGCCGACGCGGCTGTCGTCCATGATCTCGAGCCGGCGTTCGCTGGTCGAGCCGCCGAAGCTGTCGGCGGTGTCGGCAAGACCGTCCTCGTGCAGCCCGCCGGTCACGACCATGGTGGCGGCTACCCCCAGCGTGACCGACACCAGCGGCGGCAGCCGCAAGAGAGCGGCGATCATGATGACGATGCCCCCGGCAACGCCGATCAGGGCGCCGGCGATCGGAAAGACGCGGGCGGCACGTCGGAAATCCGGGCGCTTGCGCGCGTCGACACCAAGGGCGCCCGGCGGCACGCGGGTGAGGAACACCAGCGCCGACTTGAGGTCGTCGATGATGCCGCCGAGATCGGGGGAGAGGGAATCGCTACCCTGCATGGCTCGCCTCGGCCGCACCCTTGCCCGCTGTAGGGCCCCGGTTATAGAACCGCGACGCGGCCCGGCCAAGGAACGCCGCCTCAGCGCCTGCGGAGCCGCTCATGAGCCTGCCGATTTCGGGGCTGCCGTTCGACGACATTCGCGATCTGCTCGCCCGCATGCCGTCGGCCGACCAGGCCGCCGCGGCGGACGTGCGTGCGCGCGAACGAACGCTGACCAAGCCACCGGGCTCGCTCGGTCGGCTGGAGGAGATCGTCGAGTGGCTGGCCGCCTGGCAGGGACAGGCGCCGCCCACCGTCGACCGGCCGCTGGTCGCGGTCTTCGCCGGCAACCATGGCGTCGTCGCCCACGGGGTCTCCGCCTACCCGGCCGAGGTGACGCGCCAGATGGTCGACAATTTCGCCGCCGGCGGCGCAGCCATCAACCAGATCTGCCTCGCCAACGGTCTCGCCCTCAAGGTGTACGACCTGGCGCTCGACGTGCCCACCGGCGACATCACCTGCGAGCCGGCGCTCGACGAGGACGCCTGCGCCGCGGCGATGGCCTTCGGCATGGAGGCGGTCGCCGGCGGCGTCGACCTTCTCTGCGTCGGCGAGATGGGCATCGGCAACACGACCGTCGCCGCCGCGATCCTGCTCGCTCTCTTCGGCGGCGAGGCGTCCGACTGGGTGGGGCAGGGGACCGGTGTCGATGCCGCCGGCCTCGCGCGCAAGCGGGCGGCGGTGGCGGCGGCGGTCGCTCACCATGGCCGCCACCTCGAAGACCCGCTCGCCGTGCTGCGCCGTCTCGGCGGCCGCGAGATTGCGGCGATGACGGGTGCCATCCTTGCCGGCCGGCTCACGCGCGTGCCGGTGATCGTCGACGGGTTCGTCGCGACCGCGGCCGCGGCGGTGCTGTTCGCGCTCGACCAGGGATCGCTCGATCACTGTCTTTTCGGCCACGTATCGACCGAACACGGCCACCGCCGCGCGCTCGACCGTATGGGCAAGACCGCCGTGCTCGATCTGGCCATGCGCCTCGGCGAGGCGACCGGGGCCGCGCTCGCCGCCGCCATCGTCAGGACGGCGGCGCGTGTGCACGCCGGCATGGCGACCTTCGGCGAGGCCGGCGTCTCCGACCGTGACGGCTAGCCGACCCGCAGCCAGCCGCGCCGCGGCTCGCTCTTCATTGGCGGCAGCGCCTCCATCACCCGCGACTGCGGAAATATGGCGATCGCCTCGGTGCCCTCACGCAGCTTCGATTTCAGCTCGAACCAGCCGTCGTGGGTGCGCATCAGCGCCTGCACGATCGGCAGGCCGAGACCGGCGCCGCGCTCGGCGCTCTTGATGGCGATCGAGCCCTGGCCGAACGACGACATGACGATCGGGATCTCCTCCGGCGGAATCCCGGGACCGTTGTCGCGAATCGACAGGAACTGGCCGCGATCCTGAATCGTCCCGACGGTGATGGCGACCTCGCCGCTGAGCGGCGCGAACTTGATGGCGTTGGACAGCAGATTGAGGGTGATCTGGCGCACGGCGCGATCATCGGCCCACAGCCGCGGCATGCCGTAGGTGTAGTGCTCGGTGATGATGATGCCTTTCGACTTGGCCTTCAGCTGCATCAGGTGCTGGCATTCTTCGACCACCTCGACGAGGTTGACCGCCTCTTCGTTGAGCTTGTAGCGGCCGGCCTCGATGCGGGTCAGATCGAGAATCTCGTTGATCAGGTTCAGCAGGTGCTGGCCGCTGCTGTGGATGTCGTTGAGATAATCCTTGTAGGACTCGTTGCCGACCGGCCCGAGCACCTCGTTCTTGATGATTTCGGAAAAGCCGAGGATGGCGTTGAGCGGCGTCCTCAGTTCGTGGCTCATGGTCGCCAGGAAACGCGACTTGGCGAGGTTGGCCTCCTCGGCGCGCCGCCGTGACTCGTCCGAGATCGATTTGGCGGTTTCGAGCTCGGCGATGAGCAGGTCCTTCTCGGCGCGGTAGCCGAGCATGGCGAGCGTCGCCGAATAGAGCCGCGATGCCAGGATGAGGAAGAAGAACTCGGCACCGAGCGCCATGATCGACAGGACGAAGAAAAGGAATTCGCCGCGACTGACGTAAAGCGCGGCGAGCGTCAGCGTGAACGGCACGGTGCCGGCCACCGCCGCCGACGGTACCGTCGAGGCAAGCGAAGTGGTCACCGAGACCACGATCAGCATGGTGGTGAACTGGAACAGCTCGAGCCCGGCGTTGGCGCTCAAGGCCGGCAGCAGCAGCACCGTGGCCCAGGCAACGCTACCGATGAACTCGGCGACGACGAAGCGTCTCGTCCACGCCCTGCCGACGATTTGCGCGGCCGTCAGCGTGACGTACTTGCGGCAGAGCGCGATCATGCCGACGTGGGTGGCGAGGACCGCTGCCGCCCATGCGACCAGGACCAGCGGCTTCACCCACAACAGCCCGGCGGCGGCGACGATGAGGACCAACAGTGGCAGCGCATAGGTGGCGCTGATGCGGTTGCGCGCGAACGTCAGTGCCAGCTCATGATCGAATTCGGGACGGGTTCCCGAAATGGAGGTCAGCCGCTCACGCTGCTCGCGCACGGCACGCAGCACGGACCGGCGCCGATCCGCCCGCTCGCGACTGGCCGTCGTCTTGTCGCTCTCGGCAGTAATCGGAACAACACCCAAGCCCCGGTCACCCTTCCTGATCGGTGTCGATTGGCGGGAATCGCTGGCAGCCCCTAACATAGAACGTCGCGTCAAATGCTTAATCGGCCACTCAGGAACATGGTTAACGGAGCCGCACCGGCGAGGCGGCGCACGCCGCGGCGCCAGCCGACGACCGAGCTCGACCGGCTTGTTCGGGCAATCCGCGCGTGCCGCATTTGTCGCGACGCGCCGTGGCGAACCCGATTGCCGCACGAGCCGCGTCCGGTACTGCGGGTGTCGGCGAGCGCGACCGTCTGCGTCGTCGGCCAGGCACCGGGCGTGCGCGTGCACGCATCGGGCATCCCGTTCAGCGATCCGTCCGGCGAGCGCCTGCGCGCCTGGATGGGGGTCGACGCCGCCACCTTCTACGACGCCGACCGCATCGCCATCGTTCCCGTGGGCTTCTGCTTTCCGGGGCAGGACCGCCACGGCGGCGACCTGCCGCCGCGTCGCGAGTGTGCCGACACGTGGCGCGCCCCGCTGTTCGCGGCGCTGCCGCAGATCGAGCTGGTGCTGGCAGTGGGCTCGTACGCCCACGCCTGGCACCTTGGTCGGCTGGCGCGGCGGACGTTGACGGAAACCGTCGCCGCCTGGCGCGAGATCTTCGCGGCGTCGGGCAAACCGGCCGTCCTGCCGCTGCCGCATCCGTCCTGGCGCAACAACGCCTGGCTGAAGAAGAACCCGTGGTTCGAGGCCGAGCTGGTACCGACGCTGCGCACCGAGATCGGCCGGCGGCTGACCCGGCCGGCTTGACAAAGGCGGAAATATTTTCCACAAGACGGCCACATCATGGTGATGTGCGGCAAATTGATGCTACATATCGCTCGCATTCGGAATCGCTTCGCCAAGAGGGCCCGCCGATGATCGACCGTCTCGACCGCAAGATCCTGCAAATCCTTCAGGAAGACGCCACCATTCCCGTCGCCGAGATCGGCCGCCGCGTCGGTCTGTCGACCACGCCGTGCTGGCGCCGCATCCAGCGGCTGGAGGAAGACGGCGTCATCACCGGCCGCGTCGCCGTGCTCGACCCCAGGAAGGTCAACACCAAGGTCACGGCCTTCGTCGCCATCACCACCGATCAGCATAACGACGAATGGCTGAGGCGCTTCGCCGAAGTAATCCGCGAATTCCCCGAGGTGGTCGAGTTCTACCGCATGGCCGGGCAGGTGGACTATCTTCTGCGCGTCGTGGTCCCTGACATCGAGGCCTACGACGCCCTCTACAAGCGGCTGATCGCCAGGATAAACATCTCCGACGTGTCGACCACCTTCGCCATGGAGCAGATCAAGAACACGACCGCGCTGCCGCTCAACTACATTGTCATCGACAAGGACAAGTCGCGCGCGGCCGCCTAGCGAGGATCGGTCCGACCACGTGAACGCGCGGCGATGCGGCGCACCTGCGTCGGGTCGGTGAGTTCCCTCACCGCGTCTTTGCCGATCCAGCGGGCATTGCGGTCGTCGGAGGCCGCCAGCCGCCTGGCGAGCGCCAGGGCAGGGCGGCGAAGCGCCTGCGAGCGCTTGCCGATCTGACGCAGCGCCCAGTTCACCGCCTTCTTGACGAAGTTGCGCGGATCGGTGGCGCGGCGTTCGATCAGGTCGAGGTATGGCAGGAAGCGTTCATCCGGCACCTGCTTGCCGTGCACGGTGTAGCAGGCGATCAGCGAAAAGGCGGCGCGGCGAACGAACTCCCGCTCGTCGTTGGCCCATTTCTCGATCTTCTCTTGCACGAACGGCGTCTTGACGAACAGGTGCAGACAGGCACCGTCGCACACCGCCCAGTTGTCGAAGGCGCCGGCCCAGGCGTCCATCTGTCGCGAAGTGACCTTGTCCGGCTCGTCGAGATCGCATGCCATGATGCGTGCTTCGTGGAGACCGGTGCGCCACAACGCGGCGGCGAACGCATGATCACGGCGATAGCGTCGCTGGATCGGCCTCATCGCCGCGAGCGTGACGCCGGCAACCTCGCCGGTGATACCGAAGCGGGCCATGCCGCTTCGGTTCCGTGCCGTTCCCGCCGCCTTGAGCGCCTTGACCACGGCGGCGGCTTCCGCCGCGGGGTCGGCGACGGTCTCTTTTTTCGGCGCCGGCGCGCGCCGCGATCGCGCCAGCGGCGTCAATCCCGCTCCAGCCGCGCGATCAAACTCGAGGTGTCCCAGCGGCTGCCGCCCATTGCCTGGACCTCGGCGTAGAACTGGTCGACGAGCGCCGCGACCGGCAGCTTGGCGCCGTTGCGGCGGGCCTCGGCGAGGCTGATCGCGAGATCCTTGCGCATCCAGTCGACGGCAAAGCCGTGATTGAACTCGCCCGCGTTCATCGTCTTCCAGCGGTTCTCCATCTGCCACGATTGCGCGGCGCCCTTGCAGATGACGCCGATGACATCGGCGACGTCGAGACCGGCGTGCCTGGCGAAATGAATGCCTTCCGACAGTCCCTGGACGAGGCCGGCGATGCAGATCTGGTTGACCATCTTGGTGAGCTGGCCGGCACCGGACGGCCCCATCAACCCGACCATCTTGGCGTAGCAGTCGATCACCGGCCTGGCGGCCTCGAAGACGTCGCGGTCGCCACCGACCATGACGGTGAGCTGGCCGTTCTCGGCGCCCGCCTGCCCGCCCGAAATCGGAGCATCGAGGAAACCCGCGCCCTTGGCCTTGGCCGCGGCGTAGATTTCGCGGGCGACCGTGGCCGAGGCGGTGGTGTTGTCGACGAGGGTGGCACCGCCGTGCATGCCGGCAAGCGCGCCGTCGTCGCCGTAGATCACCGAGCGCAGGTCGTCGTCGTTGCCGACACATGAGAAGACGAAGTCGGCACCCTCGGCCGCCTCGCGTGGTGTCGGTGCTGCGCGGCCGTCATGCTGGTCCACCCACTTGTCGGCCCTGGCGGCGGTGCGGTTATAGACCGTCACCTGGTGGCCGCCGCGCTTGGCCAAATGCCCGGCCATGGGATACCCCATGATTCCCAGCCCGATGAAAGCGACTTTTGCCATTCGACTTCAAACTCCATTGGCCGATTGCGACACGGGCGGGATCGGCGGGAGCGGCCCCGCGACCCGCGACCGAGAGGAAGATGCGCCCGATCTTCCCATCAAAATCGCCGTAGGCGCAACGTGGCGGCAAAGTTGACCCGGTCGGTGGGCGGGCTAAATTCCGTTCGTCGCAGCGCAGACCAAACACGCCGGTGCCGATCAATGACTGACGTCGACAAGCAGGCGGTTCTCGACACGCTCAGCCGCATTCGCGGCCCCGATGACGATCGCGACATCGTGCGCCGCGGCATGGTCTCGGACGTGATCATCTCCAACGGCAAGGTGATGTTTTCGATCACCGTGCCGGCGGAGCGGGCCGAAGCGTACGAACCCATGCGGGCGGCCGCCGAAACGGCCGTGCGCGCCATCCCCGGCGTCACCGGCGCGATGGTGGCGCTGACCGCCGAGAAAAAGGGCGGCGCGCAGCCGGCCGCTCAGCGTCGTCCGCCGCCGTCCGCCCCGCGCCGGGCGCCGCCGCCACCTGCGGCCATCGGCGTCCCCGGCATCGACGCCATCGTGGCGGTGGCGAGCGGCAAGGGCGGCGTCGGCAAGTCGACGACGGCGGTCAATCTTGCCCTGGCCCTCAAGGCCAACGGGCTCCGCGTCGGCATCCTCGACGCCGACATCTACGGGCCGTCGCTGCCGCGCCTCCTCCACCTGTCCGAGCGGCCCGAGGTGGTCGATGGCCGTACCCTGCGTCCGCTCGACGCCTACGGCGTCAAGGTGATGTCGATGGGCTTCCTGGTCGAGGAAGAGACGCCGATGGTGTGGCGCGGGCCGATGGTGGTCTCGGCACTGTCGCAGATGCTGCGCGAGGTCGCCTGGGGCGAGCTCGACGTGCTGGTGGTCGACATGCCGCCCGGCACCGGCGACGCCCAGCTGACCATGGCGCAGCAGGTGCCGCTTGCCGGCGCCATCATCGTGTCGACGCCGCAGGACCTTGCCCTCGTCGACGCGCGCAAGGGCCTCAACATGTTCCGCCGGGTCAACGTGCCGGTGCTCGGCATCGTCGAGAACATGAGCTATTTCGTCTGCCCCCATTGCGGCGAGCGCACGGACATCTTCGCCCATGGCGGCGCCCGCCACGAGGCGGAGCGCTTGCGTGTGCCGTTCCTCGGCGAGGTGCCGCTCGACCTGCAGATCCGCCTCACCTCCGACGCCGGCAAGCCGATCGTGGTCGCCGAACCGCAGAGCGAACACGCCAAGGTCTATCGCGACATCGCGGCGGCGGCCTGGGCGGGCGTCACCCGCGAGCGCGCCGAGGGCGGGCGGCCGCCGCCCAAGATCGTGGTGGAGTAGGGCGCCCTAGTCCTCCACCCACATCCTGAGCAGATTGGCGCTCGTTTTCGACAACAGGTCGAACTCGGCGGTCTTGCCCTCGCGCACGAACAGGTTCTGGCGTGCCGTGTCGAGGTCGAACAGGAGTTCGCGTTTTGCCGGGTCGCGAATGAAGCTCCGCGCCCAGCCGACAGCCGCCAGGCGCGCACCTTGGGTCACCGGCGCGACCCGGTGGAGCGCCGTCGACGGATAGGCGACCAGCGACCCCGCCGGCAGCTTGACGTCTTCCTCGCCGGCCGACGTCTCGATGACCAGCGCCCCGCCGTCGTAGCTATCCGGTTCGCTGAGGAACAGGGTGAACGATACGTCCGTCCGCATGCCCTGCATCAACGCGTCGTCGACGTGGCTACCGTATTCCATGCCCGGCTCGTAGCGCGACAGGATAAGCGGGCTCAGCGACTTCGGCCGGGCGATCAACCGGAACACGGCGTTCTTGCCGATTGCCTCGGCGATCCGTTCGCGCAGTGCAACGACCGCACCTTCGCCCGAATCCGCCTGCAGGTTCTTCTTGACCAGCTTGGCGTGCCAGCCGGCCGTGGCGCGGCCGTCGGCGAAGGCGGCCTTGGCCAGTACCGCCCGTGCCGCGGTGACGGCGGCGGCATCGATCACATCCGAGATGACGTAGTACATCCATGGCTGTCCTTAGTTTTTAGTTGTTCTAACTTCAGACAATACATTTGAGTATTTCCAATATGAAGTCACACACGATATTGCTCTTTTGTAAGACTGGACAGGCCAGAAACAAACTGGCATTGCTCGCCGTCTATGCATGCGGCGCGCGCAACGGTGCGATCGCGACGCGAGGGAGACTGAAATGACGACCAGACGCAAGACCTGGCTCGGCGTCGGCTTGTTCGCGCTTGCCGGCACCACCGTTCCCGCTCTCGGTTCTCCGCCGGCGATCGATGCCGGCGCTCATCAACCGGCCACCATGGTCGCCGGCACAGCGACCGACCGCCTGACGCTGCTCGCCCAGGCAGCCGCCGGCGGCGGCGGCGAGGGGGGCGAACAAGGGACGGTGCCGGAAAGCTACGCGCTGCCGTCGGCCGACCCCGGCGACTACAAGTACGACGCCAGGGACGAGATCAACGCTTATGCCTCCGGCGTCTATGAGAGCTACGTCGCCTCGGCGGCCGAGGTCGCCAAGCTGCAAAAGGCGGTGGCGGCGCTGCTCGCCAATCCCAACGCGGGAACGCTGGCGGCGGCGCGGGCGGTGTGGACGGCGGCGCGCCCGGCGTACCTGGTCACCGAGGCCTATCGCTTCTACGACGGTCCGATCGACGCGATCGAAGGCGAGATCAATGCCTGGCCGGTCAACGAGGCGTTCATCGACTACGTCGTCGGCGCCCCCAATTCCGGCATCATCAATCATCCCGACAGCCCGATCTCGATCGCCAGCCTGATCGTCAACAACCAGGCCACGGACGAATCCGACGTGACCCTCGGCTGGCACGCGATCGAATTCCTGCTGTGGGGACAGGATCTGAGTGCGACCGGCCCCGGCAACCGTCCGGCCAGCGATTACATCGCCGGCCAGGGCAACAACGACCGCCGCCGTCTCTATCTCAAGCTCGCCACCGACCGGCTCGCCGAGGACATCGGCAAGCTGCTCCGGGCATGGGCGCCGGACGTGCCCGACAACTATGCCGCGGTCTTCAGGACGTTGCCCGAGCGTGAGGCGGTCGGCCGCATCATCAACGGGATGGCGGTGCTCGCCGGCTCGGAGCTGATGTCCCAGCGCATGGCCGTCGGCCTCGACTCGGGTGATCAGGAGGACGAGCACTCGTGCTTCTCCGATACCACCCATCAGGATTTCGTCTACGACATGGAAGGCATCGCCGACATCTGGTCCGGCCGCTATTCGGGTTACGCCGGTCCCGGCATGCGCGACCTGCTGACCACAGTCGATCCCGACCTTGCCGCCGAAGTGGACGGCCTCATGGCCGACGCCGCCGCCAAGATCGCCGTCCTCGGCGACCCGTGGGACCAGGTGCTCGCCTCGCCGCCCGGCAGCCCGGAGCGGGTCAAGGCGGAAGCGGCGGTCGGCGCGCTCGGCGATCTCGCCCAGGGCCTCAAGCGCGCCGGCGGAAAGCTCGGTGTGCTGGTACAGATTCCGTCGGGCTGAGCGGCCGGTGGAATGAGGCGGGTTTTGCTTGCGGCGGCGGTCCTCGTCGCCGCGGTCGCTGCTGCAACGACGCTGGCCACCGGATCCGGCACGAGCGACCTGCGAGCCGCGCTGCTCGCCATGCCGCTGACCCGTCAGCTTGGCGGCGACACCACCCGCGTCATCATGAGCGACGACAGCTTCACCTTCCTCGCCAGCAACGCCCCCGCCAAACGCCAGCGGGTGTTCGACTTCGGCAACCGCGTGTTCAACACCAAGTGGGCGCAATACCCGTCCTCGACCACGTCGTTCGACGGGCTGGGGCCGACCTTCAACCGCAACTCCTGCTCGGGCTGCCACGTGCGTGACGGTCGCGGCCGTCCGCCAGACAAGCCCGGCGACCCGATGGAATCGATGCTGGTCCGCCTGTCGGCGCCCGACGGCAGCCCGTTACCGGCCTACGGCGACCAGCTCGAAGACCGCGCCATCCTCGCCGTCAAGCCGGAAGGACGCGCCATCATCGACTATCAGCAAATCGCCGGAACCTACGGCGACGGCACGCCCTACACGCTGCTCGATCCGCATGTCCATTTCGTCGACACGGCCTTCGGGTCGCTCGACGACGCTCTGGTCAGCGCGCGGGTGGCCCCGGCGGTCATCGGTCTCGGCCTGCTCGAGGCGGTGCCGTTGTCGACGCTGCAGGCGCTTGCCGACCCGGACGATGCCGACGGCGACGGGATTTCCGGCCGCATCAACTGGCTGACCGACGCACAAGGCAACCGGGTTCCCGGCCGGTTCGGGTGGAAGGCCAACGTGGCAACCCTTGCCGACCAGTCGGCCGTCGCCGCGGTCGAGGACATCGGCATCACCACCGCCATGCAGCCGCACCAGAACTGTCCGCCGGTGCAGCAGGCCTGCCGCGACGCGCCCGCCCAGGCCGATCCCGAGATGAAGGACAGCTTCTTCGCCAGGTTGCTGGTCTACGTGCACACTCTGGCCGTGCCCGAGGCGCGCAGCCTCGATCGCCCCGAGGTCCGGCGCGGCGAGCAGCTGTTCCGGCGTTTCGGCTGCGCCGCCTGCCACATGCCGACCCTGCAAAGCGGCCCCGAAGCCGCCCTGCCCGAGCTTGCCAACCAGACGTTCCACCCGTTCACCGATCTCCTCATCCACGACATGGGCGAGGGGCTCGCCGACCACCGTCCCGACCGCTCGGCGAGCGGTCGCGAATGGCGCACGGCGCCGTTGTGGGGGCTCGGACTCATCCTGCGCGTCAACGGCCACGACCGTCTGCTGCACGACGGCCGCGCCCGCGGCCCCGCCGAGGCGATCCTGTGGCACGGCGGCGAGGCGGAGAAGGCGCGCGAAGCCTTTCGCACCGCGCCCGCCGACGAGCGCGCCGCGCTGATCGCGTTCCTCAACGCGCTGTGACTCTAGATCCGCACCAGGCGTGCGATCGGAGGCGTGACGGTTTCGGACGCGGGCCGCGCGAAATAGAACTCGGCGTGGTACCAGCCCTCGCTCTCGCGACCGGCCGGATCGATGCCGAGTTGGGCGAGATTGGCGAGGACTTCACTGGCCTCCTTGCGGCTGGCGAAGCGCCGCTGGCGGAAGGTCTGTCCGGTCAGGCGGAAGACCTCGTAGCCGGCGTCCTTGAGGACATCGGCGATGGCATTGATCGGAAACATGCGCAGCGCGAACAGCGCGAACCATGGCGCCCGGCCGGCGTGGTCGAGAATGTGGGCGAAGGTCGGTGCGCCGACGTAGCCGATGGCGCCGGTGGAGATAGCAAGGTCGATGTCGGTGATGAGCTCGGCCTCCGGTTCGGACGGCGGCTGCACCTCGAGGTCGGCCACGATGCCCGCGTCCATGACCCCGGCCGCGCACGCATAGGCGACCGCGTTCTCCGCCGTGTCGAGGCCGACGACCCTGAGGTCGGGATCGCTGAGGCGCTTGGTGAAGAAGTCCCGGTCGCGCGACAGAAGCTCCCGCCGCGGAAGCGAGGCGGTGGTGCGCGCGCTGTAGAATGCGGTGAGGTCGGCGAGGTCGCAGCCGTGCTTCAGGATCGCAGCGTTGACGCCGTACGAGCAGCCGATGTCGAGGACCGTCAGTTCGCGCCGTTTGCGCTCGGCGCGCTCGGCCGCGATGACCGCGCGGAGAACCGGCTCGGCCGCCGCCGGGACGCGGTAGTCGAGAGTGGCGAGAGTCTGGTAGTAGTCGTGCGGGTCGGGCCGATCGTAGATACCGCTGAGGTCGATCTTGCCGGTGTCGTCGAGCTCGAAATCCGATTGCACTGACATTCCAGTCTCCCAAATATGATGAAACTGCGCGGTTGGCAGGCCGCGCGCGAACCTCCCGAAGGTGGGTGATCGGGGCAAACTAGACCGATCCGCGCCGAGAACCAAATCACGGACCGCAATCGGCCGGAACTCCCGACAAACCAATGGCTATGGTGGCCGCGGGCTGACCGCGGTACCGACTCAGGCGTCACCGCGGGCCCGGCGTCAAAACCGGTCCAGGCGAAACAGGGAAAGGTCAAAGCGGCTTTGCCCGGCGGTCGCCAGATCGGCAATGATCTCGCCGATGACGCCGGCGAACTTGTAGCCATGACCGGAGCAGGGCGAGGCGACGATGACCTCGGGGTTGCCCGGCAGCGTGTCGAGGACGAAGTGCTCGTCGGGTGTGACGGTGAACAGACACGTAGACAGCGCCATGGTCGCTCCGTTGGCGTCCGGCAAGTAGCGCCTCAGACAGCGGCGCAGCGCCTGCTCGTCGGCGTCGGTGATCTCGCGGGAAAGCGCATCGGCGTGGCCGCGCTCGCCGAAGTGATGGTAGAGGCCGATCTTCAGCCCCGGCACGCCGTAAATCGGCAGGAGATAGTAGAAGCCTTCCTCCACATCGAGGAGCGACACCGGGAAGGCGTCCGGAGTGAAGCGTGCCGGCGCGGCCGGCTGGAACCAGCCGAGCACCTGCCGCTCGGCGACGGCGACGGAGGCAAGCGCCGGCACCAGGTCGGACACCCAGGCACCGGGTGACAGCACCAGGCGGCCGGCTTCGTAGCGGCCGCGCGTCGTCGTGACCCGGACGCCGCCACCGGCGATCGGCGACCACCCGGTCACGGCTTCACGGGCGTGAATTTCGGCGCCGGCGGCCTGCGCCAGGGTGACGTGGGCGACGATGGCGCGCTCCGACAGCACGAAGCCGGCGTCCGGCTGGAACACGGCCTCATGGTCCTCCGCCAGGCGATAGCCGGGAAAGCGGCGACTGACTTCTGCCGGGCCGAGAACTTCGTGCGGCAGATCCCACGTCGCGCACGCGCGCAGCGATCCGGCAACGATCCGGCCCGAGCGCGGCCCGGCGTCGATTCCGCCGGTGGTGATCAGCAGACGTTCGCCGAAACGCTCGCCGAGTTCCCGCCACAGGGTGAAGGCGCGCCGCACCATCGGCACGTAGGCGGGGCTCTCGAAATAGGCGAGACGGATGATGCGGGTGACGCCGTGTGAAGAGCCGCGCGCGTGCGGGATGTCGTAGCGCTCCAGGCCGAGCACGCGCTGGCCGCGGCCGGCGAGATGGTAGCAGGCGGCGGCGCCCATGCCGCCCACCCCGACCACGATCACGTCATAGGCATGCCCGGCCACCTGCGTCGCCTCCCACCCCGTGCCCACCATCGTGGTCCCGTCGGCAAACCGCAAGCGTCCGCGCAAAGGAACGCCGACGCGTCCAGCCTACGGTCCGCCGGCGTGCTAAGATCGGCTCCGGCAGCGGCCGGAGTCGGCCGTGCATCGGGAACCGCCGGCGCAATGACCGCATCCAATCCGTGGCCGACCGAGATCAGGCTTGCCAAAGACCGCAAGGAGCTGACCGTGCGCTTCGACGACGGTGTCGAGCACGTTCTGGCGGCCGAGCTGTTGCGTGTGCTGAGCCCGTCGGCCGAAGTCCAGGGCCACAGCCGCGACCAGCGCAAAACCGTCCCCGGCAAGCGCGACGTGACGATCACCGCCGTCGATCCGGTCGGCAATTATGCCGTGCGCCTGACCTTCGATGACGGCCACGACACCGGCCTGTTCAGCTGGAGCTATCTGCGCAAGCTCGGCGACGAGCACGCGCAACTGTGGGCAGAGTACGTCGACGAGCTCGCCGCAAAAGGGCTTAGCCGCGATCGTTGAATCGCAATGTCAATTGGCAAGCCGGCGCCGAGGAGCATCGGCGCGGCTAGTCGATGCGCACGCCGCCCGATCCGCGATCGCCGGCCTGCAAGCAGAGATCGAGAACACGTTGGATTTTGGTAGCGCGCCGAAAATCGGGTTCGCCGTTGCGACCGGCTTGCAGCGCCTCGGCGAACCGATAGTAGACCGACGGCGTCGGCGGCAGCGCCACCTCGCGCCAGATGAGGTTGTCGACGTCAGGACCGACGCAGCGCCCAAGCCACGATTTCTTGCCGTCGGTGATCATCTGCAGGCTGCCGCGGCTGGCGAAGATGTCGAGTCGCAACGTGTTGGCATAGCCGCTGCCCCAGCGGGTGGCGTGGATAACGCCGAGTGCGCCGTTCGCCAGCTCCACCGACATGGCGAACGAATCGTTGGCATCGAGGACGTAGTCGCCGATGCGGCCGCCATCGGTCTTGTGGAAGGTTTTGGCGCGGCTTTCCATCCACACGATGTCGTTGCCGGCGGCATAGGTGGCGAAGTCGACGATGTGGATGCCGATGTCGCCGATGACGCCGCGGCTGCCGTGGCCGGACGACAGGCGCCACAGCCAGCGGTCCTCGGTCTGCCAGTCGCCCCAGTGGCGCCCGACCAGCCAGCTCTGCAGGTACGATGCCTCGAAATGGCGGATTTCGCCGATCTCGCCCGACAACACGATGTCGCGGGCGCGGTCGAGCGCCGGCGAGGCCCGGTAGGTCAGGTTGACCATGTTGATGACGCCGCGCGCCTCGGCCGCCTCGGTCATCTCCAGCGCCAGCGGATAGGTGGTCGCCAGCGGCTTCTCGCAGAACACGTGCTTGCCGGCCCCGATCAGCCGCATGGTGGTGGGGTGATGGACCACGTCGGGTGTCACGTTGGCGGCGGCGTCGAATCCGTCCCAGGCGAGCGCGTCGTCGAGGCTGCGGAACTGGTGGGGAATGTGATGCTGGGCGGCGAACTGGGCGAGACGGTCCTCCAGCGGATCGACCGCGGCCACCACCTGGATGCCTTCGATCTGCCGGAACGCGACCGCGTGTTGGCGGGCCATGTGACCGGTTCCCAGGATGAGAAGCCTGCTCATGAACGACTACCGGTAGCCCGCCTCGCCCGGCGCGTGCAGGCGCGGGCCCTGTTGCTTGATCGGCTCGGGCGCCTGGTCGGCCGGGACGTTGGGCGCCTTGTTGACGTCGGCCCAGGCAGGAGCCGGGTTGGCCGCCCATCTGACCGCGTTGCGCAGCACCGCCTGGACGTTGGCATCGTGATAGATGGGATAAACCTCGTGACCGGGCGCGAAGTAGAAGATGCGCCCGCCGCCGCGCTTGAAGGTCACCCCGGAACGGAACACTTCGCCACCGTCGTACCAGCTGATGAACACCGTCTCCAGCGGCTCGGGGATGGTAAACGGCTCGCCGTACATCTCGGTTTGCCCGATCACGAACGACGCGCCGAGGCCTTGCGCGATCGGGTGGCTGCGGTTGATCACCCACACCCGTTCCTTCTCGCCCGCCTCGCGCCACCTGAGCGAGCAGGGCGCCCCCATCAGCTTCTTGAAGATTTTGGAGAAGTGTCCCGAATGGAGAACGATCAGTCCCATGCCCTGCCAGACGCGGTCGACGACCCGCTCGACCACCGCCTCTGCCACCGCGCCATGCGCCTTGTGTCCCCACCAGGTGAGCACGTCGGCCTCGGCCAGCCGCGCCTGGCTCAAGCCGTGCTCGGGCTGGTCCAGGGTGGCAGTAGTGGCGCTGATGGCCGGATCGGCGTTGAGCGCGGCGGCGATGCAGCCGTGCATGCCGGTGGGATAGATCGACCGCACGACCTCGTTCTCGCGGTCGTGCACGTTCTCTCCCCAGACAACGGCGCGAATCGTCATACCGCGTTCCCGGGCCACCGTCTCTCGGTGGATGGAGGGACTGCAAGGACTGGACCACGCCCGGTCAACCTCGCGCCGGGCAACCGCGATTCGGCGCGGAGATATACAAAAGTCGCCTGCCCGATGCACGGGCTTTGTCCGCCGCAGCGCAGCATCGCAACCGAGGCAAACCGCCGCGTCGCCGCCTTCCGATGACGGTGACCGCCGTCACCGCAACCGGTCGTTAATTGATTTACGTATATTTCGAGGGCGCCACTGGGGACGGGATCAGATCATGTTGAGTTTGTCGCTTCGCGTCGTCGCGTTTTTTGCCTTGAGCGCGGCCTCGACCGCCATCATCGCGCTGCCCTATCTGACCATCCACTAGCGCCGGCACCGGCCCGGGCAGGCGCCGGGATCGATCTCTCCGGCGGCACCCTGAAGTCGATCTGTACGCCCGGGCCGAGATTATGGAACGGACAGGCGGCATCCTGACGCAGGCCTGGGAAGCCGGATTGCCTTGCCGGTCAAGCCGAAACGATCCAGTCTCAGGACCGATATCCGGCTGAGCGCGGACGAACAGTCGGCAAGCGCTTTGCCTGCGCAGTGGGGGAAATCATGAAATACACATTCGCCAAGCTTGATCGGACACTGCTGATGGTGGTGCTTTCCACAGCGACGTTGGCGCTGTTGTCGAGCGGCCCGGTCGCCGCTGCTTCCGGTAATGTGCAAAATGGCAGGAAGCTGTTCGCAACTGATTGTGCGCTCTGCCACAAGTTGGACGGTTCGGGTGGTGTGAGGGTGGGATTTGTCACCGCGGCCAACCTGCAGGCACCCGCGCTTGAAAAGATGTATCACAACAGCGACGCGCTACTGAGCCGCGCCATTCTCGAAGGCAAGGATGAAGACGGCGAAGAGATGGACCCGGTCATGCCTCACTGGCAAGGACACCTGACCCATCAGGAGGTGACCGACATCATCGCGTTCCTGAAAACGCTTAAGCCGCAGTAGATCGGTTCAGACGGGGCGGACACCGACACCCGCCCACCTGTCAGGCGAGCCGACACAAAGGCGTCCGATTTCAGAAGCAATGAACGGGATACCGAGGCCTGTCCCTTTCGTCGAATCTGAACCTCGTACTTACCCCCTCTTTTGCGGATGGTGGCCATGATCGAACCTCTGCTGCTGTGACGTATGCGTGGCGGCTGAGGGATCGAACGATCTTTGCCTGAGGTGTCCGTTCTGTATTACTAGTGACACTTCAGGAAGTTAGCGATGGTGGGCGCGACAGGGATTGAACCTGTGACCCCTCCCGTGTGAAGGGAGTGCTCTCCCGCTGAGCTACGCGCCCGTTCGCCGGCTGGCTGGAAACGGCGCGATTTAAGGGGCCGCCGGAATCGGAGTCAAGGCGAAGCGGCCGGCGCGGCAAGCCCCGCCACCGCGTCCCACAGCTCGTCGAAGTGGTCGATCACCCGGTCGGCGCCGAGTTCACGCGCCGGAATCGTGCTGTAGCCGAACGCGACGGCAATGACCGGCACGTTGGCGGCGACCGCCGTGTTCACGTCGGTCGGCGAGTCGCCGACCATGACGGCGCGGGTCGCCTCGCCGCCGGCGAGCCGGATGGTTTCGGTGAGGTGGCGCGGATCAGGCTTGCTGAAACCGAAGGTGTCCTGGCCCGTGACGGCGGCGAAGCGGTCGAGGAGGCCGAGGCAGGCAAGCAGCTTGCGCGCCGGCGCCTCGTACTTGTTGGTGCACACCGCCAGCCGCCAGCCGGCCGCGGCGAAGCGATCGAGCGTCGCCTCGGCGCCGGGGAACGGCCGGCTGGTGTCGACGATGTGCCGGTCGTAGTGGGCGAGGAGCCGCCGGGTGAGGTCGTCGAGCTCGGCGGGGGCGAGCTTGCGGCCGTTGGCGGCGAACGCGGATTCGAGCAGCACACGCGAGCCGCGCCCGACCATTGCCACGGCGGCGTCGAAGGCGACCGGCGGCAGTCCTTCCGCGCGCACGATCGCGTTGAGCGTCGCCACAATATCGCCTGCGGTGTCGACGAGCGTGCCGTCGAGGTCGAAGACGAGGGCAGGGGGGTGCGGCATGCCGACGCGCTACAGGGCGCCATAGCCGCGCGCCATCAGCGCGGCGAAGATCGGGATGAGAACGAACACCACCGCCTCCCAGTGCATGTAGCTCCGCACCGTCCTGATCTCGGCGGACTCGGGGCGAAAATCGGGGTTGCTGCGCCCCGCTGCCCGCCAGCCGACGATCCTCAGCGTCGGCGGCACCGACAGCAGAGCGACGACGACGAAGGCGGCGATCTTGGCCCAGAAGAAGACGTTGGTGAGGTAATACTGCGGGCCCTTGAGCCCGAAGAATACACGACCGAAGCCGACCACCAGGATCAGCCCCGCCACCGCGCCGTAGGCGATATCGAGCCGCCCGACGCGACCGACGTGGGCGCTCGTCATTTCCGGACGGATCAGCATCATCTCCATGATCAGCAGCGCGAGCAGGGCGAACATCAACAGATGGTGGCCGATGGCCAGCACGAGATCGGTTGTCATGGCTCTCCCCAGAGAATCGCTTTGGCCTAGATAACCGGCAAATCCGCCTTTGTCGCCAGCGTGGCGTCCCGCCGCCGCAGGTGCTAACAAACCGGCTCCAGACCAGGGCAAACGGCATGGACCTCAAGGATCCGACCCTGCTTCGCCAGCAGTGCTATGTGGGCGGCGAGTGGCTTGGCGAGCCGCAAACCGCCGTTACCGATCCGGCGACCGGCGCCGTCATCGCCAAGGTACCCAGCTTCGCCGCGGACGAGACGCGTGCCGCCATCGACAAGGCCGCCGCCGCTTTCCGCGACTGGGCCAAGCGCACCGGCAAGGACCGCGCTCGCGTGCTGCGCGCCTGGTTCGATCTGATCGTCGCCAACCGCGAGGACGTCGCCCTGATCATGACGAGCGAGCAGGGCAAGCCGCTCACCGAGGCGCTCGGCGAAGTGGACTACGCCGCCTCCTTCGTCGAGTTCAACGCCGAGGAAGCCAAGCGCGTTTACGGCGAGACCAGCCTCAGTCATCGTCCCGATGCCCGTATCGTCAACATCAAGCAGCCGATCGGCGTGGTCGGCGCCATCACGCCGTGGAACTTCCCGGCCGCGATGATCACGCGCAAGTGCGCCCCCGCGCTGGCGGCCGGCTGCGCGGTGGTGTGCAAACCGGCAGGTGAAACGCCGTTGACGGCGCTGGCGCTGGCGGTCCTGGCCGAACGCGCCGGCATCCCCGCCGGGGTGTTCAACGTGATCACCGGCAAGGCATCGGCCATCGGTGGGGAACTGACCAGCAATCCGGCCGTGCGCTGCATCGCCTTCACCGGTTCCACCGAGATTGGCAAGGTTCTGATGCGCCAGGCGGCCGGCAGCGTAAAGAGGGTGGCCCTCGAACTCGGCGGCAATGCCCCGTTCATCGTCTTCGACGACGCCGACCTCGATCAGGCGGTTGCCGGCGCGATGTTCTCGAAGTTCCGCAACATGGGCCAGACCTGTGTCTGCGCCAACCGCATATTCGTGCAGGAAGCGGTGTTCGACGCGTTCTCGCAGAAGCTGGCGAGCGCGGTCATGGACCTCAAGGTCGGCCGCGGCACCGAGGTGGGCGTCGTGCAGGGTCCGCTGATCAACCAGGCGGCGGTCGAGAAGGTCGAGCACCACATCAAGGACGCCGTCGCCGGCGGCGCCAGGATCATCGTCGGCGGTCACCGCCACAGACTTGGCGGCACCTTCTTCGAACCGACCGTGCTCAGCGGCGTCACTACGCGCATGTTGATCAGCCGCGAGGAGACCTTCGGGCCGGTCGCGCCGCTTTATCGCTTCGCCGACGAGGCCGAGGCGATCGCGCTGGCCAACGCCACCGAGTATGGTCTCGCCGCCTATTTCTACGCCCGCGACATCGGGCGCGTGTGGCGGATCGCCGAAGCCCTCGAGTACGGCATGATCGGCATCAACACCGGCGCCATCTCGACCGAGCTTGCCCCGTTCGGCGGCGTCAAGGAGTCGGGCCTTGGTCGCGAAGGCTCCCACTACGGTATCGAAGAGTTCGTCGAGGTGAAGTACATGTTGATGGGCGGTCTTGACCAGTGATGCTGGATGAAGCACCGGCCGGCGACGAACTGCGCCGTCGCGCCGCCGAAGCGGCGCTGGCGGACGTTCGGGCGGGCATGAAGCTCGGCCTCGGCAGCGGGCGAACGGCCGAGCATTTTGTGCGCGCTCTCGCAAAACGCGTTCGCGACGGCCTTGCCGTGGTCGGCGTGGCAACCTCCCAGCGTACCGCTGCCCTGGCGGCCGCCGAGGGCATTGTCCTGACCTCGCTCGACCGTGAGCCGGCCCTCAACCTCGTCGTCGACGGAGCCGACGAGATCGACCCCGGTCTGCGGTTGATCAAGGGCGGCGGCGGCGCCCTGCTGCGGGAGAAGATCATCGCCACCGCCGCCGAGCGCATGATCGTCGTTGCCGACGCCAGCAAGCTGGTCGATCAGCTCGGCGCCTTCCCGCTGCCGGTCGAGATCGTCGAGTTCGGCGCCGCCGCCACGCTCGCCGCCATCAAGCGGGCACTCGCCGGAATCGGTCTCGACGCGCCGATGCAGCTGCGTCTACGCGACGGACAGCCGTTGGTGACCGACGGCGGCAATCGTATTGTCGATATTGCCTGCGGACGAATTCCCGATCCCGACCAACTGGCACGCACGCTTGACGGCGTGCCCGGCGTGGTCGAGCACGGCCTTTTCGTCGGATTGGCGTCCGCGGCCATCGTCGCCGGCGTCGACGGCGTCAGACGGTTATCGGGATGAAGTCGGTTATCTAAAACGGAGTGCCTCCATGTCGATCGGTAAAGCCATGCTCATCGCGCTGTTCAGCACCGCCCTGCTCGCGGCGCCGCTCACCCCCGTTGCCGCCGAGGAAATCAGCCCGTCGCAGCTGCAGGCGGCGCAGGCTGTCGCCAAGAGCGCGCCCGCCCTCGGCGACTTCGACCTGATCCTGCCGCAGATCGCGGCACGGACGAAGGATCAGTTGATCAGCCAGCGCCCCGATCTCTACCAGGACATCGGCAAAGTGGTTGACGCGGCCGCCCTCAAACTCGCTTCGCGCCGGGCCGAACTCGATAACGATATTGCCCGCGTCTGGGCGAAGAACTTCACCGAGAACGAGTTGCAGGCGATCAATGCCTTCTTCTCAAGCGACGTGGGCAAGAAATACAAGGAAGTCGCCGCCGCCACCGTCGGCCCGGACATCCTCAAGGCGGTCAAGAACTGGTCCAACCGCGTCGGCAGCGAACTGCTCGACTCCTCCAAGCAAGATCTCAAGAAGATGGGCTACGACTTTTGAGCGGCACGCCCGTGCCTCGCTACGACTACGACCTCTTCGTCATCGGTGCCGGCTCCGCCGGCGTTCGCGCGGCGCGCAAGGCGGCCGAGCTCGGCAAACGCGTCGCGGTCGCCGAGGAGGACCGGGTCGGAGGCACTTGCGTGCTGCGCGGTTGCGTCCCCAAGAAGCTATTCGTCCACGCCTCCCACTACGCCGAGCACTTCGAGGACGCGGTCGGATTCGGCTGGCGGGTCGAGGGTTTGCGTTTCGACTGGCCGACCCTGGTGCACAATGTCGCCGGCGACGTTTCGTGGCTGAGCGGCGTTTATATCCGCAACCTCGAGAAAGCTGGGGCCGAGATCATCCGCAGCCGCGCCGTGCTCGCCGACGCCCACACCGTGCGCCTGCTCGCTGAAGACCGGTCGGTTACCGCTGATTTCATCCTGATTGCGACCGGCGGCGAGCCCAACCGCGATCTGCCCATTGCCGGCCTCGAGCATGCCATCACGTCCAACGAGTTTTTCAATCTCGCCCATCAACCGCGGCGCGTGCTGGTGGTTGGCGGCAGCTATGTGGCGGTGGAGCTGGCTTCCGTCTTCGCGGCGCTCGCCACGGAGACGACGCTGATCTACAGGGGCGACCAGATCCTGCGCGGTTTCGACGACGAAGTGCGTCAGACCCTGCGCGCCGGCATGGAGCACCGCGGCGTCACCGTGCTGACAGGCGAACAGCCCGTCAGCATCGCCAAGGCGGTTGACTGCCTGACCGTCGTCACCGAATCCGGCAGACGCATCGCCGTCGACGAGGTTCTCCTCGCCATCGGCCGCCGCCCGAATACGAGGGATCTCGGCCTTGCCGAGGCCGGGGTGCGCTGCGACGCGACCGGCGCGGTCGTCGTCGACGCCTTTTCAAAGTCGAGCGTCGACAGTATCTACGCCGTCGGCGACGTCACCCACCGTTTGCAGTTCACCCCGGTGGCCATCCGCGAAGCCGCGGCGTTCGTCGAGACCGTCTTTGCCGATCGGCCGACCGCGGTCGACTACGACATGGTTCCCAACGCCGTCTTCAGTACCCCCGAGGTTGGCGTGGTGGGCCTGAGCGAGGAGAGCGCGCGTGCGCGTTTCGCCGCCCTCGACATCTACCGCACTCACGTCAAGCCGTTACCCAACCGGGTGGCCGGCCGCGACGAGCGCGTTCTGATCAAGCTGATCGTCGACGGCGACTCCGACCGGGTTCTCGGCTGCCATATTGTCGGGCCTTTCGCCAGCGAGCTCATTCAGCTGGTGGCCGTGGCCGTCAAGATGGGTGCCACCAAGGCGGATTTCGACGCCGTCACCGCCCTGCATCCCACGCTCGCCGAAGAGATCGTTACTCTCAATCGTCCGGCCGAACGGATCCGGCGCGCGGCGGCGGAATAGCACCCCGCGCGGGGCGGCGGGGCCTGGTTTGGCAAGCCGGCCCGGCCTCATGTATAACCCGCGCCGCCGGGCTCCCCCGGCGGAGTCCGCGCGTGATGAAGAACAACTGGGCGCCTGACAGCTGGCGGTCCAAACCGGTCTCGCAGTTGCCGGTCTATCCCGATCCGGCGGCCCTCGCCGCCGTCGAGGCACGCATCGCCTCCTATCCGCCGCTGGTCTTCGCCGGCGAGGCGCGCAAGCTCAAGGCGGGCCTGGCCAAGGTCGCCGCCGGCAAGGCTTTCCTGTTGCAGGGCGGCGACTGCGCCGAAAGCTTCGCCGAGCACGGCCCCGACACCATTCGCGATTTCTTTCGCGTATTTCTGCAGATGGCGGTGGTCCTCACCTTTGCCGGCGCCATGCCGGTGATCAAGGTCGGGCGCATCGCCGGCCAGTTCGCCAAGCCCCGTTCGCAGCCGACCGAGCGGCAGGGCGACGTTGAACTGCCCAGTTACCGCGGTGACATCGTCAACGACATCGAGTTCACACCCGCCGCCCGCGTTCCCGATCCCGGCCGCATCGAGATGGCCTACCGGCAATCGGCGGCCACGCTCAATCTTCTGCGCGCCTTTGCGACCGGCGGCTATGCCAACCTCGAGAACGCGCACCGCTGGATGCTCGGCTTCATCAAGGACAGCCCGCAATCGCACCGCTATCAGGAAATCGCCGACCGCATCACCGAGACGCTCGACTTCATGCGCGCCTGCGGAATCGACCCGGAATCCCATCCGGAGATGCGCAGCACCGATTTCTACACCAGCCACGAGGCTCTCCTGCTCGGCTTCGAACAGGCGATGACCCGCATCGATTCGACCACCGGCGACTGGTACACCACTTCCGGTCACATGGTGTGGATCGGCGACCGCACCCGCCAGCCCGACCACGCCCA
>CAZSWL010000291.1:0-3314 GCA_964610725.1 uncultured Bauldia sp. | reverse complement strand
AAAGCCTCCACATTTTGCGGATACATGGCGGCTGCGCCTACATCCGGTAGTAGAGTCTTCAGGGTTTCGTCCTGAAGCGACATGGCCGCCCGGGAACCGCTGAACAGGGAATAGCCCGTGAGCCGACTTGTCATTGTATCCAACCGCGTGCCGCCGCCGGCCGATAAGGGAGCACGGGCGGGCGGGCTGGCGGTCGCGTTGAGTGCCGCCCTGGAAGAACGCGGCGGGCTGTGGTTCGGCTGGTCGGGCGACACCGCCAAGAGCGAGTCGGAATGCGAGACGGTCAAGTCGCGCCGCGAAGGCAACGTCGAGTTCGCGCTTGTCGATCTCACCAAACGTGATCTCGAGGAATACTACAGCGGCTTCGCCAACCGCGCCCTGTGGCCGCTTCTCCACTATCGCCTGGACCTTGCCGATTTCGATCGCCAGGACGCCTCCGGTTATTTTCGCGTCAATGCTTTTTTCGCGCACACCCTCGCCCTGCGGCTCCAGCCCGACGATGTCATCTGGGTTCAGGATTATCATCTGATCCCGCTTGCCGCGGAATTGCGCGCGCGCGGCGTCAAGAACCACATCGGCTTCTTCCTGCACATTCCCTGGCCGCCACCCGACATCTGGTTCGCCATGCCGGTTCATCGCCGCCTTCTGGAGGCGTTCAGCGCATACGATCTCGTCGGCTTCCAGACCGACTACGACGCCGAGAACTTCGTCGGTTGTCTTGTGCGCGGCGAGCTCGGTCGGGAAATTCAGCCTGGCCTGTTTGACGCCAGCGGCCGCCTGTTCCAGATCGGCGCCTTTCCGATCGGCATCGAGACCGCCAAGTTCGCCGCTCTGGCCGCGGCCGCGGCCGACAACCCGCTGGTTCGCCGCATGAAAGGCAGCGTGGGCGACCGCGACCTCATCGTCGGTGTCGACCGGCTCGACTACTCCAAGGGCATCGACCACCGCATGCTCGCCTATGAGCGGTTCCTCAAGAACAACCCGACCTATCACGGCAAGGTCGTCTACCTGCAGGTGACCCCGAAGTCGCGGTCGGACGTTCCCGAGTATGCCGAAATGCAGCGCCAGGTCGCCGAGACCGCCGGCCGCATCAACGGCGCTTACGGCCATCTCGACTGGACGCCGATCCGCTACGTCAACCGCACCATCAAGCGCTCGACGCTCGCCGGCCTCTTCCGCATGAGCAACGTCGGTCTGGTGACGCCCCTGCGCGACGGCATGAATCTCGTCGCCAAGGAATTTGTCGCCGCCCAGAACGGCGACGACCCCGGTGTTCTGGTCCTGTCGCGCTTCGCCGGTGCCGCCCGCGAGCTGCGCACCGCCGTTCAGGTCAACCCTTATGACCTGGACAGCACCGCCAGCGCCATTGCCGCGGCGATTTCCATGCGCCGGGCCGATCGCGTTGCGCGCTGGCGTGAAATGTTCGATCAGTTGACCAGGAACGACGTCAGCCATTGGTGCGGCAGCTTCCTTGCCGTTCTGGAGGCGCCGGCGCCCTCGGCCCTCAGGGCGGCAAGCTAAGCCGTCGCGGGCGTCACTTGGCGAGCCATGCCTTGGCCGCGCTGAACTGAGTCACCCGGAACACCCGCAGCGATGCCGGCATCAGGCCTGCGATGGCGTGGACTGCGCGGTTGAACGGGCCGTCATCGGCCACGAACGCGATCTTGGCGAAATCGGTGAAGTGGCGGGTGCCGAACACCGCCTCGTCGTAGAGACCGCCCGGCTCGTAGCCGGTGAAATCCGAGCCGGCGACGTAGAGCAATTTGACCCGCCCGCCGACCTCGAGCGCCCATTCGATCGTCGGCTCCAGGATCGTTTGCCGATCGGCGGCGGTGACGCGGCCGGTCGCCACGAAACCGATGGCGCCCGGTGGCAAGTCTTCGATTGCGGTGAACATGATGGCCTCCTCGCCATTGCAACGCGACGTGCTCTTAGCCGCCGCTTGCGATGGTTTGTTGACCGTTTCGTGTATTTTCGAGGGCGACATTGCGCCCGTTCGCTTGCCGCCGCCTATTCCGCCAGCCACTCCTTGGCCTTGGCAAGATCGCTGACCGCGAAGCTGCGCACCGCTGCCGGCATCATCATGCCGAGGCCCTGAACCAGCGAGCGGAAGGTCGGGTCGTCGGAGACGAAGGCGATGCGTTCGAAGTCGAAGAAATGACGCATGCCAAAAAAGGCGTCATCCATGGCAGCACCCAATTCCCATCCCTCGAAATCGGGTCCGGCAAGAAGCAGGAAGCGCAGCTTGCCGCCCTCGGCGAGCTTCGCCTCGATCTCGGGGATGAGCACCTTGGTGTAATCGTCGCCGCTGAGCTTGCCGACTGCGGAGAAGCCGATGACGCCGGCCGGCAGATCAAAGATGGGTCTGAACATCGAGCTGTCCCCCAACGATTTGCGATGGCAGGGTCGATCCTAGCCGTTTCATGCGGCCGGCACGAGTACCGCCGCACCGGTGAGGCGACCCTCGCGCAGACGCGTCAACGCCTCGTTGGCTTCGGCGAGAGGGAAGGTGGTGACCCTGGTCTCGATCCGCATCTGGCCGGCCAGCCGCAGAAAATCCTCGCCGTCGACCCGGGTAAGGTTGGCCACCGAGCGCACCGCCCGCTCGCCCCACAGGATTTCGTAGGGGAAGGACGGGATGTCGCTCATGTGGATGCCGGCCGCGATCACCACGCCGGCCTTGCGCACTGCGCGCAGAGCCGCCGGAACCAGGGACCCGACCGGTGCGAAGATGATCGCCGCGTCGAGGATCCGGGGAGGGGACTCGTCCGAGCCGCCGACCCATGTGGCGCCGAGCTCGCCGGCGAACTCCTGGGCGGGACGATCGCCCGGTCTGGTGAAGGCGTAAACCTGCTGGCCCTGGTGGCGGGACCTGGGCCATGATGTGGGCGGCGGCGCCGAATCCGTAAATGCCGATGTGTTCGGCCTCGCCGACCATACGGTGGGCGCGATGACCGATGAGGCCTGCGCACAGCAGCGGCGCCGCCTCGGCGTCGCCGTAGCCGGCCGGCAGGCGGAAACAGAAGCGGGCGTCGGCGGCCACAAGCTCCTCGTAGCCGCCGTCGATGTTGCAGCCGGTGAAGCGGGCGTTGTCGCAGAGGTTCTCCTGGCCGGCGCGGCAGTAGCGGCACTGGCCGCAGGTCCAGCCGAGCCACGGCACGCCGATGCGCTCATCGACGGCAAGGTCGTCGACGCCCTCCCCTACCGCCGCAACCCGGCCGTCGATCTCGTGTCCGGGGAAGATGGGATAGCGCGCCTGCGGCAATTCGCCATCGGCGACATGAAGGTCCGTGCGGCACACGCCGCAGGCCAGG
>CAZSWL010000290.1:0-5747 GCA_964610725.1 uncultured Bauldia sp. | reverse complement strand
AACCGCCCGCGCGGAATTCCGTTGCCGGTGTGAAAGCGATGGTTGGAATAGCGCCCCGAAGTTCGAACCCCGACAGGCCTCGCCCAGACAAAACGGGACTAGGATTCGAACCTATCTTCTAGTCAATTGAGTTCCATTGTTTTTATCAACGTGACTTCCGGAATTGCTACACATTTGCCACACAAATGCGTTCCACCGCCGGGCTAGAGGCGACCGCGAAATAGCGCCGGTGAGAAAGCCGCCGGTCCCGCACGCCGGACCGAGCAGGGTTAGAATTAATGCGTTGGGCATAGGCGAGGGTTTTGACGCGGGCGTGATCGCAACACCCAGCTCCAAATGGCAGCGACCCGCGATTGGGTCAATTTTACTCGCTGGCGCCGCTAGGGCGCGCATGCCGCGTAGCAGGGCGGCGACTTCGCGCCTTGCCGCTGCCGCTTCGGCGGGTTGGGGGCGGCTGCTGTGCGGCCGGGTTGGCGGTAAGCGAGCTCTCGCCGTTCGCGGCGGCCAAGCCCAATCGCTGCCGCAGCTGTTATTCAAACATAGATGGCTAAGGCATGGCGGATGCCGGGACGCTGGCCAGTGGGCGGCAGAAGAAATGCCCGGTCATTGTGGCTAAGCTCGACCCTTTCATAGGCGGGAAATTTGGTCCGACGCTACGCTCGTCGGGCACCAGATGAGCCGCTTCTATGCTCGGCCATCAAGAAGGGGAGGCTCGCTGCAGGGGTCCATCCCTGCGTCCGCGCCAAAGATTCGCGATTCCATACTGCGGAAAAAGGTTTCGATTCATGTTGATCAGGTCCGTCGTCCGGCCGTATCATCCAATTTCGTAATTTGATCGTGTTACCATCGTCTGCGGGCGTCTAATCCCGCCTCGATCAGCCACGTATGTTCGAACGGATGGGCAATTCGAGACGCATCGTTAGGGAGCGTTCTCGCTCCTGACCGACGAAGGATTAAGGCGCGATCCGGAATGACGACGATTAAGATCAAGGCCGGACCCTATGCCTTCGAGGCGCGCATGGAAGAAGAGCTGGCGCCGAAGACATGCGCCAAATTCGCCGGCCTCCTTCCCTATCGCGAGCGCATCATCCATGTCCGCTGGAGCGGCGAAGGCTGCTGGATTCCCCTCGGCGATCTCGTTCTAGGCCTCGACTTCGAGAACCACACCAGCTATCCGGCGCCGGGCCAGTTCATTCTCTATCCCGGCGGAATCAGCGAGACGGAGATCCTGCTCGCCTACGGCGGCGTGCATTTCGCCAGCAAGGTGGGCCAGCTCGCCGGCAACCACTTCCTGACCATAACCAGGGGCATGGAAAACATCGTGGCGCTCGGCAAGCTGACGTTGTGGGAAGGCGCCCAGGACATCATGTTCGAGCGCTAACCGGCACTTGGCGAGGAGGAGATCGCCGGCGCAAGTCTGTCTTCGACGTTTTCGAGCAGAGACAGAGCAGGAACCAGTTTCATGTCGACCCCCGATTTCGGCCCGCGCAACATCTATGAGCAGATCGAGAAGACCGGCATCAGCGGTCGCCATCTCACGTTTGTCGACGATTTCACGGCCGAAGAGTTGGCGAACCTGTTCAGAACTGCGGAGCTGCTGGAGCCATACTCGCGTGGGCGCGTCCCGCTGCTTGAGGGCAAGATCCTGTGCACCCAGTTCTTCCAGCCGAGCACCCGTACGCGGTTCAGTCATGAAACCGCAATGTACCGCCTGGGTGGCAGCGTGCTCACCGAGTCGAACCCGCTGGTGAGTTCGTCGGCGGCCAAGGGCGAGTCACTGTCGGACGCACTCAGGGTGGTGAGCCAGTACGCTGACGTGATCGTGCTGCGCCATGCTGACGAGGCGGTGATCGAGGTGGTGAAGGGACTCGGCGACCGAACCGTGCCGATCATCAGCGCCGGCTACGGCAACGCGACCCACCCAACCCAGGGACTGCTCGACATGTATACGGCCTACCGGGTCCTCGGCGCCGATTTCTCGAAGATGACGGTGATGATCGCGACACCCGACCTGTCGCGAGCGCGCTCGGGGCAGTCGTTTGGCCTTGGCTTGGCACGAATGGGCGCAAAGCTGATCTATGCGGGCACCACCGGCCTTGCCACTCCCGACCTCATCCGCAGGAAGCTTGATGAGATGAATGCCAACTACCGCGAGGTTAATGACCTGACCATCAAGCAGCACGAGCGGCTGATCGCTGACGAGGCGGTTGACCTGGTCTATCTGCCAGGCTGCTCGGTGAAGGAAGGCGATCCCGGGCGCGACGACTTCATGAAGAAAATGGAGGAGTTTTATTTCACGCTCGACGGTCTCAAGGCGATCGAGAAGAAATCCGGGAAGACGGTCGGAATCATGCACTCGCTGCCGCGCAACGAGGGCGAGTTCGACTTCGCCATCGACGACAGCCCCCACGAGCTCTACTTCAAGCAGATTGCGTTCTCCGTGCCACTGAGAATGGCGATTCTCGCCGCTATCGTCGGCGCCGGCTGACTCGGGAACGGCCAGACGATGGCTGAAGGCTCCGATATTCCGCGTCGTCTGCTGATCGCGGTCGGGGGCAATGCCATCCAGCCGGCGGGGATGCGCGGGACCGCGGAGGAACAGGTCAAGATCGCGGCGAGCACCGCGCGTGCGCTGCTGCCAATCCTCGAACTGGACAATGAACTGGTTATCACGCACGGCAACGGTCCTGCGGTTGGCAAGGTGTTGATGCGCCAAGCGCTGGCCCAGCCGCAGGTGGTGCCGATGTCGTTGGATATCTGTGTCGCTGACACGCAAGGGGCAACGGCGTACATCCTCGGTCAGGCGTTCGAGAACGCGCTGCGCGAGGCTGGTAACCCTCGCCATGTCGTCGGCCTCGTAACCCAGGTCGAAGTCGATCCCGACGATCCCGCTTTCCACCGCCCCAGTAAGCCGGTCGGCTATTTCTTTAGCAAGGAGCAGGCGGACGGTCTTCAGAAAGGGATGGGCTGGACGATGCGCGAGGACGCCGGCCGCGGCTGGCGTCTTGTGGTGCCCTCACCCGAGCCGAAGCACGTCTGCGACGTCTCGTTGGTCGAGGCATTAATGAGCCGCGGAACAGTGGTGATCGCCGGTGGCGGCGGGGGCGTCCCAGTGGTTCGTAACGCCCGCGGTGTGCGCCACGGCGTCGAGGCGGTGATTGACAAGGACCTGACCTCGGCGCTGATGGCGAAGATCCTCAACGTCGATGTCATGATGATCCTGACTGCGGTGTCTAAAGTGGCGATCAATTTCGGCGCGCCTGGCCAACGCGATCTTGATCGGGTGACGCTCATCGAGGCGAGGCGCTACGCCTCGGAGGGCCACTTTGCCGAGGGGAGCATGGGCCCGAAGGTCAGCGCCGCCATTCGTTTCATGGCGAACGGCGGCCGCCATGCGATCATCGCCCATCTCAACGAAGCGATGGCGGCGCTGAGAGGCGAGGCCGGCACGCATTTCTTGGCTGACGACCCGACGGCTTGCGCTTCGCATTAATTGATCAATTGTGAGGTTCCGCCGCGTTGTTTTGCCCAACAGGAGGACAATTCTAGAACGCTTGTGTTCGCCTCAAGTGTGGTTGATGCCGCCCAGCGTCTGCCTGACCGGCGGCAACGAATGCTTCAACAGCGGCCTAGTCCGTAAGAAATGAGCTAGAAGACCAGGACCGTGGCAAGAAGACCAAATATTCACGTGATCGGAACCGGCGGGACAATCGCCGGCGTCGGCTCGTCAGCGACAAGCACCACGTACACGCCCGGCAAAATCGATGCTAGCGATCTGTTACTGGCGGTGGAGGGCTTGGATAGAATCGCACGTGTCAGCGCCGAGACCCTGTTCTCAACCGGATCAGAGGATTTGGGACCCCGCGAATGGCTGGTTCTCGCGCAGCGTGTTCGTACCCTTGCCGGTCGACCCGACGTAGACGGTATCGTCGTCACCCATGGCACGGACACGTTGGAAGAGGCGGCGTTCTTCCTTGATTTGATTAGCCGTACAGACAAACCTGTTGTGATGACCGCGGCCATGCGCGCATCGACCGCGCTGAGCGCGGACGGGCCGGCCAACATCCATCAAGCAGTCCTCGCCGCTGCCGACGGGCGCCTCAAGAATAGCGGGGTTCTGGTGGCGATGAACGGACTGCTTCTCCCGGGATGGCAAGTAGTCAAAACGAGCTCCGTCGCTGTAGAATCCTTTCGCGCTTATCCTGGAGGACCGATCGGGCGTATTGTCGGCGAACGAGTAACAGTCTTTGGCGCGGGTGGTCGCGCGCCCCCTACCGGCGTGTTCGAACGATTTCAGGAGGGTCCTGGCGACCTGGTGGAGGTCGGCGTTGTTTATTTGCACGGCGGTTGTGGGGACACCCCCCTGCGTCTATGGAACCAAACTCAGGTCCGGGGTTTGGTGATCGCCGCGTTTGGCGCCGGCACAATGCCCGCCCAGCTGGCCGAAGCCGCCCGAAAAATGGCGCGCGAAGGCCGCGTGATTGTTGTCTCTTCGCGGGTTGGCGAAGTGGCGGTTCAGACCGAAACGATGACGCTTCACGACGGTGGCGGTCTGTTGGCCTGCGGCGTCCTCAATCCAGCAAAATCTGCGATTCTGTTGTCATTAGCCTTGGCTGATCGGATGTCGGCGGAGAATATCGGCCGGCTGCTCGTCCAAATCGGCGGCATAGCCAACGGCTCGACTGGCGGGGACGATTGAGTTGGTTGCACGGTATCAGAGTTGGCATTGATGGACAGGCGGCACTCCCCGACGATCATCGTCGGCTCAACCGTTGCGAACAGGCCGCACCGGACCGACGACTAATTTGGACATCGTTGGGCGAAGCATCATGAAATGAGGATGGCAACGAATGCGGAAGGGGTCGAAGCCAGCCCTTAGCTAGTGGCGATCGAAACTTCGCGCAACCGCCCGCGCGGAATTCCGTTGCCGGTGTGAAAGCGATGGTTGGAATAGCGCCCCGAAGTTCGAACCCCGACAGGCCTCGCCCAGACAAAACGTTGAGTGACTCGGGGAAATATGCTGGCTGGGGGACTAGGATTCGAACCTAGACTGGCGGAGTCAGAGTCCGCTGTCCTACCGTTAGACGATCCCCCAAACTGCCGGCACCTGTGGCGTGTTCGCCGCGGCCCGCCAAGCTCGGATGCCGCTCTATAGGCAGGGCCTCCGCCGGCGTCAACCAGACCCGCATGGCGTGCTTGCCAGCCGATAGCCACCTGTTAGATTGCCTGTTGAATCGCCAACTTGACCGGCGCGCCTATCGCGGCAACGCAGCTGGCCGCGCCGAGCGAAGGAAGACTTTTGTCGACGGACGACGAGCCGCTCGGTGCGGACGCGTCCGCCGAGGATGCGGGCAGGGCGCCGGCGGTGGCCGGGCATCCAGCCCGATCGTCGGCGACAGTTCGCCCGCGTTCCGGCGGCAAATCGGCAAACGGTCGCAAGCGCCGCCGCCGCAGGCGACGGGGCCCGGTGTACGCACCCGGCATGCGCCCACCGGTGGACTCTTCGCCTGTCCCCCCCGTTGCCCGGATCGACGCAAAAGCGTCGGCGACAGTTGTCGCCCCACGCGCACGCGGCGGCGGTGACGGTCCGTTCTACGCGGCGCTCGACCTCGGCACCAACAACTGTCGCCTGTTGGTGGCGACGCCGCGCCATCGCGGTTTTCGTGTGGTCGACGCGTTCTCGCGGATCGTGCGGCTGGGAGAAGGGATCGGCGCTACCGGTCGCCTCGCCGAGGCGGCGATGGTCC
>CAZSWL010000289.1:0-4697 GCA_964610725.1 uncultured Bauldia sp. | reverse complement strand
GTCGACGACATCGCCTTCGGAACGGCAAACGGTCCCACTCGCTTGGGCCCCTTGGCGCGGGTGGCATCCGCGGCTTCGACGATGGCGCGCGTCGAGGGCCCGCCCGAACCCATGATCAGGCCGGTACGCTCATGGGATATTTCCGCAGGCGTCAGGCTCGAATCCTGAATGGCCTGGTCCATGGCGACGTGATTCCAGGCGGTGCCGCCGCCGTGGAAGCGCAGAGCGCGACGATCGATCATCGTCGAGGGATCGAGCTGCGGCGCGCCGTGGACGTGGCAGCGAAAGCCCAGCCTGGCATAGTCCTCACTGGCCGAGATGCCGGATTTGGCTTCGCGCAGGCTGGCAACCACCTCCTGGGTCGAATTGCCGATCGAGGAGACGATGCCCATGCCGGTTACGACGACCCGTTTCATCTCGGCCTTCCTCGTTGTGTCGGTGTCCCGCGTTCGCCTGCGCGCACCGCGCATGTCCCTTTTTGGCGCGGCCGCGTCTCTGCCGAACAGGCAATCAACCGATCGCCGGTTGCGCCTCGCCCTGGAACAGCCCGACCTTCAGGTCCTTGGCCCGGTAGATCGTCGCCCCGTCCGCCTTCAGCCAACCATCGGCAATGCCCAGAACAAGCTTGGAGCGCAATACCCGCTTGAGGTCGATGCCGTACTCGACCAGCTTGACCGTGGGAAGGACCATGCCGGAGAGCTTGAGCTCGCCGATCGACAGAGCCCGCCCGCGCCCGGGCGCACCCAGCCAGCCGAGGAAAAACCCGAGCAGCTGCCACAGCGCATCGAGTCCGAGACAGCCGGGCATGACCGGATCACCCTTGAAGTGGCAAGAAAAGAACCAGAGGTCGGGTTTGACGTCGAGCTCGGCACGGACGTGGCCGCGTCCGTGTTCGCCACCTTCCTCGCCAATCGAGGTGATGCGGTCGAACATCAACATCGGCGGCAAGGGCAACTGGGCGTTGCCGTCGCCGAAGAGCTGTCCGCGCGCGCAGGCGATCAATGCCTCATAGCCAAAGCTCACCGCGCGATCTTCTTTGGTGTCAGGCATCGCCCAAGTCATCGATCCACACCGAGGTCAGGCGTCGGCGGCCGCAAGCCGCCACGCATCCGGGAAACTCTTAACATAGCATCCCCCCTCTCGCCACAGAGCCTGGCCCCGGCGGTCATGCCGTCCCGCCTCGACGCCACATAATGTCGCCGGCCTTCCTAGTCCAGACATCGGCGCGGCGAGCCGGGGCGGTCACCGTTCATTGCGCCAATGGTGGCCGTGCCCTATATCTTGCCCGAAATATCTGGCTTGGGCGACAACGGATCGGAAGCAATCGTGATGTCGGTCGGCAACGAGGGCCCCACCGGCGAGAAGAGCCGGACCGAGACGAGAACCATGTTGCGGCGCGTCGGCCTGCGTCCGACGCGCCAACGGCTCGCGCTCGCCGAGATTCTGTTCGCCCGCGGCAACCGGCACGTCTCGGCGGAAGGCGTCCACGAGGAGACGCTGGCCCGGCGGGTGCCGGTGTCTCTGGCGACGATCTACAACACGCTCCATCAATTCACCGCCGCCGGTTTGCTGCGCGAGGTGGCTGTCGATGGGTCGAAGACCTATTTCGACACCAATACCGCCAACCATCACCACTTCTTCCTGGAAGATCAGAACACGGTGGTCGACATCCCCGACGACCAGATGGGCGTCGGCAATGTGCCCGAACCACCGCCCGGCTATGAGATCAGCAGAGTCGACGTCGTCGTTCGCCTGCGCCGGATCAGTGCGCCCTAGCGCCTGTGCCGATAGATTTGGTGGACGCTCGCCCGTTGTGTAGGCCCGCGACGGGTCGACGGGGGCTCATCGGCTCCCCCTCCTAAGGCAGGCGACACCCTCTCAGGCTGGCACCATCGCGCCTGCTGCATTTTTGCAACAATCACGATCAATGAATCGCCGCGGACGGGTCGGACGTTGACAACTTGGCACAGTTGCGATCCGATTCGCTTGCGGCGGACCGTGTGGTAGGTCCGGCATGTACCTTTTGGTTGCGTTTGTCGCGTTATATTGTGTCTTGATTGCCTCGTCGCGCGCTGCGGCCGCTTGGGCTGCGCGCGCCGCGTCTGTTGTTTTGCCGCTCTCGACTCGCGCTTGTTCAGAGTCTTTTTCGCCGATCGTTACCCGCCAAAGATCCGCAATTGCCGGTGATCCCCTGGGGCATGCCTGGGCTCGCCGCTGCGGCCGTGTTGGCTGTGGGTTGGGGTTCTGACGATCGGATTGCAGCCTCGTTCTTTCGAGACTGCGCAGCCGAGGGCAACTGCCTCTCCTTCGCACCAGGCGGCGAAGGGCATCAGCCGAGGCGCACGACCTCGGCGGCGCGGATGAGCCGTCTGATTTCCTCGCCTTCACCCTGCCGAGTGTCCGTGTCCCAGTCGGCCAGCACACCGTAAACGGCGTGAGTGGCGGAGAGACCGTTGGCGGCGATGAACCGGCGGGCTTCCTCGGCGTCGCGCCATACCCAGCCGCCGGGATAGGCCTGCCCGCGGCGATCGGTGCCGGCACCCTGCTTGATCACCGGGGCGGGACCGGCAAGCGCCCGCTCATACTTCATGCGGTTGCCAATGCAGTAGATCATCGGACCTCCGGACGCTCGCCTGCACAACCCGCTGGCGCGGCCGGCTCAGGTCCCTAATTGACGTCTTCGTCGGGGTAAACCCCCCAGAGCTGTTCCTCCTCGATCCAACCGTCAAAGTCGTCGCCGTGCAACCGGCACCAGCCGCCGCGGCAGCGCTCGATGGAGGCCATGACGCCCGGCTCCAGATAGGCAACGATCCGGCCGTCGGCTGTGGCACTGGCGCGCAGCGGGCGCGGCGTCCCGTCCGCCCACGGTGCCACCACGGCGGTGCGCTTGCTCGACAAAAGGCTGTGAAAGATCCAGCCCACCGAGCCGTCGGCGTCGCGGACGCGGCGCCAGGTGTCGAACTCTTGGATTACCTCGATCGGCAGACCGACGCGGGTGAACACCCAGGCGACCTTGTAGTCCTCGCCCGGCCCGTTGCGCACATTGACCCGACCGACCTTGAGGCTGACGAAGCGCGGCAACGGCAAGCCGCTTTTGCCAATCACCACTCCGGTCGCGGAAGGATCGACACTGGCGGCACCGGCGGTTGCGGGCAGCAAGAGCGCCCAGAGCAAGGCGCACAAACCGAAACCGAAACAAGCCGCTTTATGGACTGCCCGTCCGTGCGCCGAGAAGCGGTCGCGCATCGTCCGCCCCCTATCGTAGTGAAACAAGAATGAAGCGACTATGCCGGCGGCGGGTTAAGGAGCCTTCAACGTCCCTACTCGGCCGCGGCGCGGCCGTTCAACGGATTGGTCGGGTCCCAACCGTAGGCAACGGTCTCGAAGCGGGAGTCGCGGGCGTCGTAGAGGAGAAGCCGGCCGACCAGCCCGGTGCCGATGCCGACGATTTCCTTGATGATCTCCAGCGCCTGCAGCGAACCGACCACACCGACCAGCGCGCCGAGAATGCCGGCCTCGGCACAGCTCGGCAGCAGGCCATCCGGCGGCGGCTCGGCGAACAGACAGCGGTAGGTCGGATTGGGATTGCCGTCGCGCCCCCGCTCATAGGGCCTGAGCGTCGTCAGCGATCCGTCGAACTGGCCGACCGCGGCGGTGACCAGCGGTCGCCGCTCGAAGAAGCAGGTGTCGGAAACGACGTAGCGGGTGGGGAAGTTGTCGGAGCAATCGGCCACAATGTCGTAGGCGCCGATCAGCGCGTGGGCGTTGTCGGCGACAAGGCGGAGCGGGTGCGCCTCGACCGTCACGTGCGGATTGTGCCCGGTCACCCAATCGCGCGCGCTGTCCACCTTCGGTCGTCCGACGGCGGCGGTGGCATGGATCACCTGGCGTTGCAGGTTGGACAGCGCCACCGCCTCGTCGTCGACAATGCCGAGAGTGCCCACTCCGGCGGCGGCAAGATACTGGATCACCGGCGCACCGAGGCCGCCCGCGCCGACCACCAGCACCCGTGCCCGTTTCAGCTTCTGCTGACCGGGGCCGCCGACGTCGGCGAGTACGATGTGGCGCGCGTAGCGCTCGATTTCGTCGTCATCGAACATTGCGGGCGAAATTCTAGTGCGCGGCGGCGCGACTGGCGAGGGTCGCCGCCCGCCGCATTGCCAAGGGCCGATCATCGTCCCGGTACAACGGCCATCGGCCGGGGGACCATGCCGCCTAGTCGAGGTCCTCGAATAGCGCCGTCGACAGATAGCGCTCGGCAAACGAGGGCACGATCAGGACAATGTTCTTGCCCTCCATTCCCGGGCGCTTGCCAATCGCGACGGCGGCGGCAATGGCGGCACCCGAGGAGATGCCGACCGGGATGCCTTCCACCCGGGCGCAGATGCGCGCAAAGCCGAAGGCTTCCTCGTCGCTGACGGTGACGACTTCATCATAGACGCCGGTGTCGAGGATCGGCGGAACGAAGCCGGCACCGATCCCCTGGACCTTGTGCGGGCCGGGTTTGCCGCCCGACAGAATCGGGCTGGCGGCCGGCTCGACGGCGACGATGCGCACATCCGGCTTGCGCGCCTTCAACACCTGGCCGACGCCCGTGATGGTGCCGCCGGTGCCGATGCCGGCGACAAACACGTCGACGGCGCCGTTGGTATCGTTCCAGATTTCCTCGGCGGTGGTGCGCCGGTGGATTTCCGGGT
>CAZSWL010000288.1:0-3777 GCA_964610725.1 uncultured Bauldia sp. | reverse complement strand
GTCCTTGGCCTCGCGATAGGCCGCCTCGCCGGCGACCTGCACCTCGCCGATATCCTTGTTGTAAAGATCGCGGATGGTCCGCTTGATGAGGCTGCCTTCCTCATAGACCAGGCTCGGCGCCGTCGAGGTCAGCGTGAGGGTGCGGACGTTTTCCCAAAGCCGCATCAGATATTCGAAATCGCGTTTGACCTCGGCCTTGGTGCGCCTGGCGCCGGCAGTCCTCAGGATGACACCCATGCCCGCCGGCACTTCCAGGTCGGCAGCGACCTGGCGCAGGCGCTTGCGGTCGGTGAGGCTGGTGATCTTGCGCGAGATGCCGCCGCCGCGGGCGGTGTTGGGCATCAGCACGCAATAGCGGCCGGCGAGCGACAGGTAGGTGGTCAGCGCCGCGCCCTTGGTGCCGCGCTCTTCCTTGACCACTTGCACCAGCAGAACCTGGCGGCGCTTGATGACCTCCTGGATCTTGTACTGGCGCACGCGCGGCCGGCGCCGCTCGGGCACCTCCTCCATCGCGTCCTCGGCCCCGACCGAATCGATCTGCTGGTCGCTCTCGACTTCGACGGCGTCGTCCTCCGCGGCCTGATTGGCGGCGGCGGCGGTCGTTTCCGCCTCACCGTCGCTGGCGCCCTCGGCGGCTTCCGTCAGGTTCTCCCCGCCGTCCGCCCGCGCCAAGGCCGCGCCTTCGCCTTGTTCGTCGGCCGCGGCCTCGGAGCTGTCGTCCTCGGCCGCTCCCGCCGGTTCGCGGTCGCTTGCCGCGCGCTCCTCCGCCTCGACGTTTTCGCGCTCTTCCGCCTCGATGAGCGCCTGTCGGTCGGCGACCGGAATCTGGTAGTAGTCCGGGTGGATTTCGGAAAATGCCAAAAACCCGTGGCGGTTTCCGCCATAGTCGACGAACGCCGCCTGCAGCGACGGCTCGACCCGGGTGACCTTGGCTAGGTAGATATTGCCGCGCAGCTGCTTGCGGCTGGCGGCTTCAAAATCGAAGTCCTCGACGCGATTGCCGCGCAGAACCACCACCCGTGTTTCCTCGGGGTGGGCGGCATCGATGAGCATCTTGTTGGCCATGGAATGAAGTCTCCGCGGCCCCCGTCACGCGGCCGGGGGCGGGCGAGCCCGCCCATGCCATGCCTGCGGGAGAGGTGCCGGCTTGTCTTGATCGAATCGGGAAGCGCCTGCCGCCGGCCATCGCCGACGCCCGTCGACCGGCGATTGCCGGGACCGGCGTCGATTGGAGGGATGGGGTCGGGTTGGGCATATTGGCGCCGCGACTCATTTCGTGTGCAACCGGAACGATTACAAGGACGTCCATGCTGGGCGACCGCCGCACAAGGGCCGGCGCCGCAGCCGGATCGTCGGACGCCGTAGGGGCCGTTTGCGCTCGTTTGGCCTGACGACCCCGCCGTCGCCCGGAGCACCCTCCGCCCGCTTCTCCCAGGGCTGCCGGCGGACCCGCCGACGCTGGCCTTTGTCAAGGTCGCGCCGTCAACAGTCCGCGTCCGCCGATCGGAGAGCACCGCGCACGGAGGATGAATTCCGTTGTAGTGTTTTAGGTGGCGACGCGAGTCTTGGCAAGGACGCTCTCGCTGCATCCGGCCCTGCCGGGGCAAAAGAAGCGGTTAACCATTGTCCTCCCATCCTTTATGAAGGTAGGGAACGGGACCCGGTGACGGCGCGCCGAGAACGAGGGGCATGACGTCCGCGACGAAGCTGATGGGCGAATCGACGGCCGGGCGGCTCGGCCCGGTCGCGGCGCTGTTGCTTGCCCTGGCGGTGCCGCCGCCGGCGGTCGCCGCCGCCAGCACCACCGCCGTCGGCGACATCCCGGTGGTGTTCGACGCCCGCGTCGTCGGCGATCGGCAGCGCGTTCGCTTCGTCGCCGACATTTCGGCCAAGGTCGAGGCCACCGTCTTCACGCTCGCCGACCCCTATCGCATCGTCGTCGATCTGCCGGAGGTGCGCTTTGCCTTGCCGGACGACGCCGGCAGCAGCGGCCGCGGCCCGATGTCGGCCTTCCGCTACGGTCTGTTTGCCCAAGGCAAGTCGCGCATCGTCATCGACCTCACCGCTCCGGTCGAGGTCGACAAGTCCTTCGTCACCGACGCCGGCCAGGGCCAGCCGGCCCGCCTGGTGCTGGATGCGGTCCCCACCACGCGCGAGAAGTTCCTTGCTCAAGCGCGTCTTTACCGGCGGAACCAGGACCTGGCCGCCGCGCAGCTGGCCGACCGCACGCTCGCCGCTCCAACCCAGCCGATGGGCGAGCACGTGGTTGTTCTCGATCCCGGCCACGGCGGCATCGATTCGGGCGCCCACGGCCGCGGCGGCACGCTGGAAAAGACGGTGACCCTTGCCTTCGCCAAGGTGTTCGCCGCCAAGCTGAAGGCGACCGGCCGCTACGATGTCTTCATGACCCGCACCGACGACACCTTCGTCTCGCTCGGCGACCGGGTGGCCTTCGCCCGCGACCACGACGCCGACCTGCTCCTGTCGATCCACGCCAACTCGTTCTATGGCGCGGCGGTGCGCGGCGCCACCGTCTACACCGTCTCCGACAAGGCTTCCGACAAGATGGCCGAGGAGATGGCCAATTCGGAGAACCAGTCCGACGTGCTCGCCGGCGTCGACGTGAAAGGGGAGGATTCCAACGAGGTCAAGGACATTCTGCTCGACCTGACCCGGCGCGAAACGCGCAACTTCGGCGAGGTTTTTGCCCGCCATCTGGTCACGGATCTCGGCCGCACGACGCGGATGTTCAAGGATCCCCATCAGCGGGCGAGCTTCAAAGTGCTGGAGGCGCCGGACGTGCCCTCCGCCCTCATCGAGCTCGGTTTCCTCTCCAATGCGACCGACGAGAAGCTGCTGATATCGCCGAAATGGCAGGAGCGCACCGCCGATTCGATGCTCAAGGCGGTCGACGAGTTTTTCGAGACCCAGCTGGCCGGCAAAAACGGACAGTAAGCCGCCGTTGCCGAAAAGGCACGCTGCCGACGTCCCCGCGCGGGGTTGCGCCGACGCCCAAGTTTCTCCACAAAACCTGCGGAAGAACGGCCCGATTGCCTGCCGCGCCGCGGCCGCGCGCCCGATGCCATTAAGCGGCCGCAAGGTGGACCAAGTATGATATTGCGAATCGTCGGCTACCTATTCGGGATCGGTGCCGTGCTTTTTTTGGCCGTTGCGGCGGGTATTGGCTGGTACGTCTCCGGTCTGACCCAGGATTTGCCGGACTACGACGTGCTCGCCAAATACGAGCCGCCGGTGATGACGCGCATTCACGCCTCCAACGGCCAGCTGGTGGCGGAGTACGCCCACGAGCGCCGTCTCTACCTGCCGATCCAGGCGATCCCCGACCTGATCAAGGACGCCTTCATCTCGGCCGAGGACAAGAACTTCTACCAGCACTCCGGCCTCGACTATTACGGCATCCTGCGCGCCGCCATCACCAACCTGCAGGCCTGGCACGACAATTCCCAGCACCTCGTCGGTGCTTCGACCATCACCCAGCAGGTGGCCAAGAACTTCCTGTTGTCGAGCGAGCAGACCATCAACCGCAAGGTGATCGAGGCGATTCTGGCGTTGCGGATCGAGCAGGCCTATTCGAAGCAGAAGATCCTCGAACTCTACCTCAACGAGATCTATCTCGGTCTTGGCACCTACGGCGTCGCCGCCGCCGCGCTCGACTATTTCGACAAGTCGGTTCACGAACTGACCCTCGCCGAGACTGCCTATCTCGCCGCGCTGCCCAAAGCGCCCAACAACTACAATCCGTTCCGCCATCCCGAA
>CAZSWL010000287.1:0-4993 GCA_964610725.1 uncultured Bauldia sp. | reverse complement strand
TATCGCGGCGCACCTGGCGAACGCGCGCGGTGTTCTCAAGCTGGCCGGTGGCGCGCTGAAAACGCAGATTGAACTGCTCCTTCTTGAGCCGCGCCAGCTCGTCGTCGATCTGGTCGTCGGTCATCAGCCGTATCTCCGGCGCCTTCATGCTCCCGGCTCCTCGTCAGTCGGCCACGCGCTGTACGAAGCGGGTGCGTATCGGCAGCTTCGCCGCGCCCAGACGCAACGCCTCGCGGGCGAGCTCGGCCGGCACGCCGTCGACCTCGAACATGATGCGGCCGGGCTTGACCCGGCACGCCCAGAACTCGGGCGTGCCCTTGCCCTTGCCCATGCGCACCTCGGTCGGCTTCTTCGACACCGGCACGTCCGGGAACACGCGAATCCACACCCGGCCGGCGCGCTTCATCTCGCGCGTGATGGCCCGCCGCGCGGCCTCGATCTGACGGGCGGTGACCCGCTCCGGCTCCAGCGCCTTGAGGCCGAAGGCGCCGAAGGTAAGTTCCGTCGCCGAGGTGGCGACCCCGCGGATGCGGCCCTTGTGCTGCTTGCGGAATTTCGTGCGTTGCGGTTGCAGCATGATTGTCGTTCCCTGCCTCAGGCGGTCGCCGGCTCGCGGCGGCGCCCGCCTGCCTGCTCGGCGCCCTCGATCAGCCGCCGCTCCGATGCCATCGGGTCGTGCTCCATGATCTCGCCCTTGAACACCCACACCTTGACGCCGCAGGTGCCGTAGGCGGTGTTCGCCGTGGCGATGCCGTAATCGATGTCGGCCCTGAGCGTATGCAGCGGCACCCGCCCCTCCCGGTACCACTCCGAGCGCGCGATCTCGGCGCCGCCCAGACGACCGCCGCAGGTGATGCGGATGCCCTCCGCGCCCAGCCGCATCGCCGACTGCACGGCGCGCTTCATCGCCCGACGGAAGGCCACCCGGCGCTCGAGCTGCTGGGCGATCGAGGCGGCGACCAGCGCGGCGTCGATTTCCGGCTTGCGCACCTCGACGATGTTGATGTGCACTTCGGAGTCGGTCATCGCCGCGACCTTTCTCCTCAGCTTCTCGATGTCGGCGCCCTTTTTGCCGATGACGATGCCCGGGCGCGCCGAGTGGATGGTCACGCGGCACTTCTTGTGCGGGCGCTCGATGACGATCTTCGACACCGCCGCCTGCTTGAGCTCGTCCATCAGCGCCTTGCGGATCCGCATGTCCTCGTGCAGCAGCCGGCCGTACTCGCCCTTGTTGGCAAACCAGCGCGAGTCCCACATGCGGTTGACGCCCAGTCTGAGGCCGACCGGATTGACTTTCTGACCCATCAGGTTTGCTCCTCGACTTCGCGCACCACGATGGTCAGGTGCGAGAACCGTTTGTGAATGCGGCCGACCCGACCGCGCGCCCGCGGCGTCCACCGCTTGAGCACCAGCGACTTGCCGACGTGCGCCTCCGCCACCACCAGCGAGTCGACGTCGAGCTGATGATTGTTCTCGGCATTGGCCACCGCCGACTCCAGCGTCTTCTTGACGTCGCGCGCGATCCGCTTGCGGGAGAAGGTGAGCTCGGCCAGCGCCGCCGCCACCTTCTTCCCGCGGATCAGCTGCGCGACGAGGTTGAGCTTCTGAGGCGAGATGCGGATGGTGCTCGTGCGCGCCCTCGCCTCGGTCGCCGTCAACGGTCGCTCGCGCTTCGGCTTGCCCATGGTTCAGACCCGCTTCGCCTTCTTGTCGCCGGAGTGGCCGTGGAACGTCCTGGTCGGCGCGAACTCGCCGAACTTGTGGCCGACCATGTCCTCGCTGACCAGCACGGGAATGTGCTTGTTGCCGTTGTGGACGGCGAAGGTCAGGCCGACGAACTGCGGCAGGATGGTCGAGCGACGGCTCCACATCTTGATCGCTTCGCCGCGCCCGCTCGCCCGCGCCTTGTCGGCCTTCTTGAGCAGGTAGCCGTCGACGAAAGGTCCTTTCCGGATCGAACGCGCCACGATCAGCCTCTCCGCTTACTTCTTGCGCACATGGCGGCTGCGCGCGATGAACTTGGTGGTCCGCTTGTTGGAGCGGGTCTTCTTGCCCTTGGTCGGCTTGCCCCACGGCGTCACCGGGTGTCGTCCGCCCGAGCTGCGGCCCTCGCCGCCGCCGTGGGGATGGTCGATCGGGTTCATGGCGACGCCGCGCACGCTCGGCATGCGGCCTTTCCAGCGATTGCGCCCGGCCTTGCCGATGTTGATGTTGGCGTGGTCGGGGTTGGAGACGGCGCCGACGGTGGCGAAACAGGTCTGCGGCACCAGCCGCTGCTCGCCCGAATTGAGCCTGAGCAGGGCGTAGCCCTGATCGCGGCCGACGTATTGGGCATAGGTACCGGCGGCGCGCGCGATCTGGCCGCCGTGGCCGGGCTTCATCTCGACATTGTGAACGATGGTGCCGACCGGCATGGCAATCAGCGGCATGGCGTTGCCGGGCTTCACGTCGGCCTGCCCGGCGGCGATCACGGTGTCGCCGGCCGCCAGCCGCTGCGGCGCCAGGATGTACGCGATCTCGCCGTCCTGGTAGCGGATGAGGGCGATGAAGGCGCTGCGGTTGGGATCGTACTCGAGCCGCTCGACCACCGCCGGCATGTCGAGCTTGCGCCGCTTGAAATCGATGCGCCGGTAGGCGCGCTTGTGGCCGCCGCCACGCCAGCGCACGGTCACGCGACCGTGGTTGTTGCGCCCGCCGCTCGAATGCTTGCCCTCGACCAGTCCCTTGACCGGCTTGCCGCGGTAGAGGCCGGAGCGGTTGACCAGCACCAGCTGACGCTGTCCCGCCGTGGTCGGTTTGTAGGTCTTGAGCGCCATTGCCAGCGTCCCTTACAAGCCGGTGGTCACGTCGATCGTCTGCCCCTCGGCGAGGGTGACGATGGCGCGCTTGCTGTCCGACTGGCGCCCCAGCACGCCGCGAAACCGCTTCGATTTCCCCTTGCGGTTCAGGGTGTTGACGGCGGTGACCTTCACCTTGAACAGGGCCTCGACCGCCGCCTTGATCTGCGGCTTGCTGGCGTCCGGCGCCACCATGAAGACCACCTTGCCGTGCTCCGAGGCGGTCGTCGATTTCTCCGTGATCACCGGCCGGCGGATCACGTCGTAGTGGGATCGCGCGATCATTTGAACCGCTCCGTCAGCGCCTCGACCGCCGCCTTGGTCAGCACCAGCGTGTCACGCCGCAGGATGTCGTAGACGTTGATGCCGGCGACCGGCAGCACGTCGATGTCGGCGATGTTGTGCGCGGCGCGGGCGAAATTCACCTCGACCTCGGCGCCGTCGACGATGAGGGCGTTGGCGAGACCGAGCTTGGCGAGCTTCCCCGCCAGCGGCTTGGTCTTGCCGTCCTTCGCGGTGGCCTCGGCCAGCACGATCAGCTTGTCGTCGCGCGCCTTGTCGGAGAGCGCGTGCTTGAGCGCCAGCACCCGCACCTTCTTGGGCAGGCCGATGGCGTGGCTCCTGACCACCGGACCGAACGCCTTGCCGCCGCCGCGAAATTGCGGCGCCGTCTTGGCGCCGTGGCGGGCGCGGCCGGTGCCCTTCTGTTTGTACATCTTCTTCGTGGTGCCGCGGATCTCACCGCGCTTCTTCGTCTTGTGGCTGCCCGCCTGGCGCTTGGCGAGTTGATAGCGCACCATGCGCTGGAGGATGTCGGCGCGCGGCTCCAGCCCGAAAATCGCGTCCGGCAGCGCCACCGAGCCGCCGGCCTTGCCGTCGAGGGTGGTGACCTTGCGGTCCATCTTACGCGCCCTCCCCGCTCTCTGCTGGCGCTGGCGCAGCTGCAGCGGCCTCGCCCGCCGGCGCCTTGAAGGCGCCCGGCATCGGCACGCCTTCCGGCAGCGCCCGCTTGACCGCATCGCGCACCAGGATCCAGCCGCCCTTGGCACCGGGCACCGCCCCCCCGACCATGATCAGCCCGCGCTCGACGTCGGTCTTCACGATCTTCAGGTTCTGGGTGGTGACGCGGACATCGCCCATGTGTCCGGCCATCGGCTTGCCCTTGAACACCTTGCCGGGATCCTGACGCTGGCCGGTCGAGCCGTGGGTGCGGTGGCTGACCGAGTTACCGTGGCTGGCGCGGCCGCCGCCGTAGTTGTGGCGCTTGATGACACCCTGGAAGCCGCGGCCGATCGAGGTGCCGGTGACGTCCACGAACTGGCCGGCGATGAAATGATCGGCGGTCAGCTCGGCCCCGACCGCGATCAGGTTCTCAGGACTGACGCGGAACTCCGCCAGCCTGGCTTTCGGCTCGACCGCGGCGGCCGCGAAATGGCCGCGCAACGCTTTCGGCGTGTTCTTGACCTTGCGCCAGCCCGCCCCGAGCTGGACCGCGGCGTAGCCGTTCTTGTCGACCGTGCGCTGGGCGACCACCTGGCAGTTGTCGAGCTTGAGCACGGTCACCGGCACCTGTTCGCCGGCCTCGGTGAACAGGCGGGTCATGCCGACCTTCCGTGCGATCACGCCTGCGCGCATGGTTTCGTTCCCGCTCCTCGCCGTTACAGCTTGATCTCGACGTCGACGCCGGCGGCGAGATCAAGCTTCATCAGCGCGTCCACCGTCTGCGGCGTCGGATCGACGATGTCGAGGAGCCGCTTATGCGTGCGCATTTCGAACTGTTCGCGGCTCTTCTTGTCGATATGGGGCGAGCGGTTGACCGTGAACTTCTCGATCCGCGTCGGCAGCGGCACCGGCCCGCGCACGCGCGCTCCGGTCCGTTTGGCGGTATTGACGATCTCGCGCGTCGACGCATCGAGGATGCGATGGTCGAACGCCTTGAGCCGGATGCGGATGTTCTGGCCGTTCATGAGGTTTCAGAGGACAGATGTCGGATGACGGACGACGGGCTGTCGTCGTCGTGACTGGCTGTCCCTTTTGCTCCTTCTGCCCTCTGGTCTCTGCCTACGTTCGAAGCGATCCCCGCCTTCGCGGAAATGACTGCTTGGCGGTCACTTGACGATCTTGGCGACGACCCCCGAGCCGACCGTGCGGCCGCC